>NZ_DLTI01000026.1:0-38083 GCF_002501455.1 Comamonas sp. UBA7840
AGCGGCAGCCTTAGGCGCAGCGGCCTTCTTGGCAGGAGCAGCGGCCTTGGGTGCTGCTACCTTCTTGGCGGGAGCCGCTTTTTTAGCAGCTTCGGTCTTGGTTACGGGTGCAGCTTTTTTATCAGCCACTTTCTTTGCAGTTGCCATCGTTTTCTCCTTCATCAATTTGCACACAGCGTTTGCGTGATCGAACTTCGCGAGCGATCACGAGCCATTGCGACGTGGAGTGGTTTGACGCATGGACACACAAACGCCCTATGCCATCACCTGTAAAAATAATTTGTGATGGCATGGGCGCATTATGAATTCCAACGCATGGGTTTGCGAGGTTTTATAGCGACTTAATCCCAAGAAAGTGCACCACCAGTTTGGTATTCGATCACGCGTGTCTCAAAGAAGTTACGTTCCTTCTTCAGATCGATCATTTCACTCATCCAGGGGAACGGATTTTCTTCGCCGGGGAACAGTTCTTCGAGGCCGATTTGCGTGGCGCGGCGGTTGGCGATGTAGCGCAGGTAGCCCTTGAACATCGAGGCGTTCATGCCCAGCACGCCGCGCGGCATGGTGTCCTCGGCATACGCATATTCCAGGTCCACGGCCTTGCGGAACAGTGCGTTGATTTCTTCCTTGAATTCGGCCGTCCACAGGTGCGGGTTCTCGAGCTTCAACTGGTTGATCAGGTCGATGCCGAAGTTGCAGTGCATGGACTCGTCGCGCAGGATGTACTGGTACTGCTCGGCCGCGCCGACCATCTTGTTCTGGCGGCCCAGCGCCAGGATCTGCGTGAAGCCGACGTAGAAGAACAGGCCCTCCATCAGGCAGGCAAAAACGATCAGCGACTTCAGCAGAGTCTGGTCGTTTTCGGGTGTGCCAGTGTGGAAGTGGGGGTCCATGATCGCTTCGATGAAGGGGATCAGGAACTCGTCCTTGTTGCGGATGGATGGGATCTCGTTGTAGGCGTTAAAGATCTCGCCTTCGTCCAGACCGATGGATTCCACGATGTACTGGTAGGCGTGCGTGTGGATGGCTTCTTCAAACGCTTGGCGCAGCAAAAACTGGCGGCACTCGGGCGCCGTGATATGGCGGTAAGTCCCTAGGACGATGTTGTTGGCAGCCAACGAGTCGGCCGTGGTGAAGAAGCCCAGGTTGCGTTTGACGATGCGGCGCTCATCCTCGGTCAGGCCGTTGGGGTCCTTCCACAGCGCGATGTCGCGCGTCATGTTCACCTCCTGCGGCATCCAGTGGTTGGCGCAGGTGGCGAGGTATTTCTCCCAGGCCCATTTGTACTTGAAGGGCACCAGCTGGTTGACGTCGGTCTTGGCGTTGATGATGCGCTTGTCGGCGGCATTCACACGCTGGTGCGTGCTGGCCGATGCGCTGTGGCTGGCGCTGGTGGTGGACGAAATCTCGTCATCAAAAGTCAGCATGTCGTACTCCCTGCAATCTGCAAAAAAGTGAGCTGGCTGCGCTGGATATACAAGGGATTCAAGCGGTAAAGCTTGAATGCCCTTGTGGTCTGGGCGCTGGCTGCTATGAAATCAATGGGTGCCTTACTGGCAGGCTTCGCAGCCCGGGTCGTCGATGGCGCAGAACTTCACGTCCGTGGCCGGAGCCCCGGTGCTGGCCCGTGCGGCGGCTGCGGCGCGGTCCAGTGCGCTGGAGGTCTCGACCGCGGCGGGCGAGACCGCGTTCAGCGCGCGGCTCTGGATGGTCGACTTCTCGGCCGCCGTGGCGCTGGTGGTGCGCAGGTAGTAGGTGGTCTTCAGACCGCGCAGCCAGGCCAGCATGTAGGTGTCGTGCAGCTTCTTGCCCGAGGCACCGGCCATGTAGATGTTCAGGCTCTGGGCCTGGTCGATCCACTTCTGGCGGCGTGCGGCGGCTTCCACCAGCCAGCTGGGCTCCACCTCGAAGGCCGTGGCGTACAGCTGCTTGAGGTTCTGCGGCACGCGGTCGATGGCGCGCAGCGAACCGTCGAAGTGCTTCAGGTCCATGACCATCACGCTGTCCCACAGGCCCAGCTGCTTCAGGTCACGCACCAGGTACTGGTTGATGATGGTGAACTCGCCCGACAGGTTGGACTTGACCGACAGGTTGCCGAACGAAGGCTCGATCGAGGCATCGACGCCGACGATGTTGGAGATGGTGGCCGTGGGCGCAATCGCCACGCAGTTGCTGTTGCGCATGCCATCCTGGGCGATCTTGGCGCGCAGCGCCTCCCAGTCCAGGCGGGTGCTGCGGTCCACATCGACGTAGCCGCCGCGCGCCTGCTCCAGCAGGTTCAGCGAGTCCAGCGGCAGGATGCCCTTGGACCACAGCGAGCCCTGGTAGCTGGAATAGGTGCCGCGTTCCTTGGCCAGCTCGGTCGAGGCCCAGTAGGCGTAGTAGCAGATGGCTTCCATGGAGGCATCGGCGAACTCCACCGCCGCGTCGCTGGCATACGGCGTGCGCATGGCGTACAGCGCATCCTGGAAGCCCATCAGGCCCAGGCCCACGGGGCGGTGGCGCAGGTTGGAGTCGCGCGCTTTGTCCACGGCGTAGTAGTTGATGTCGATCACGTTGTCCAGCATGCGCATCGCCGTGCGCACGGTCTTGCGCAGCTTGTCGTGGTCCAGCTGGCCATCGCGGATGTGCTGGGCCAGGTTGACCGAGCCCAGGTTGCACACGGCGGTCTCGGCCGCGCTGGTGTTCAGCGTGATTTCGGTGCACAGGTTGGACGAGTGCACCACGCCCACGTGCTGCTGGGGCGAGCGGATGTTGCAAGGGTCCTTGAACGTGATCCAGGGGTGGCCGGTCTCGAATAGCATGGACAGCATCTTGCGCCACAGGTCCACAGCGGGAATGCGCTTGAAGAGCTTGAGTTCGCCCGCATCGGCCTGGGCTTCATAGGCGGTGTACGCCTTGGCAAAGGCCTGGCCGTACAGGTCATGCAGGTCGGGCACGTCGGAAGGGCTGAACAGCGTCCACTGGCCCTTTTCCATCACGCGCTGCATGAACAGGTCGGGGATCCAGTTGGCGGTGTTCATGTCGTGCGTGCGGCGGCGGTCGTCGCCGGTGTTCTTGCGCAGTTCTAGGAACTCTTCAATGTCCAGGTGCCAGGTTTCCAGGTAGGCGCAGACGGCGCCCTTGCGCTTGCCGCCCTGGTTCACGGCAACGGCCGTGTCGTTGACCACCTTCAGGAAGGGCACCACGCCCTGCGATTCGCCGTTCGTGCCCTTGATGCGGGCTCCCAGGGCGCGCACGGGGGTCCAGTCGTTGCCTAGGCCGCCGGCAAATTTGGACAGCAGGGCGTTTTCCTTGAGTGCGTCGTAGATGCCACCCAGATCGTCGGGCACCGTGGTCAGGTAGCAGCTGGACAGCTGCGAGCGCTGCGTGCCGCTGTTGAACAGCGTGGGCGTGGACGACATGAAGTCGAAGGAGCTCAGCAGCTCATAGAACTCGATGGCGCGGGCGTTGCGGTCGT
Organism: Comamonas sp. UBA7840; assembly: GCF_002501455.1. Taxonomy (NCBI): domain Bacteria; kingdom Pseudomonadati; phylum Pseudomonadota; class Betaproteobacteria; order Burkholderiales; family Comamonadaceae; genus Comamonas; species Comamonas sp. UBA7840. The sequence goes on from NZ_DLTI01000026.1 coordinate 3,461, forward strand.
CCTCGTTCAGTGCCAGACCCATGGCCACACGCATGAAGAAGGACTGGGGCAGCTCGATGCGGGTCTTGCGCACGTGCAGGAAGTAGCGGTCGTACAGGGTCTGCAGGCCCAGGTAGTCGAACTGCTGGTCGCGCTCGGCCTTCAGGGCTGCGCCCAGGAGGGGCAGGTCGAATTGGAGCAGCTCGGGGTTCAGCAGCTCGTGCTCCACACCCTTGGCGATGAAGGTGGGGAAATTCTCGGCGTAGGCCGCGTCCATGTCGGTCGGCTGCACGTCGCGGCCCAGCACCTCACGCACGATGGTGTGCAGCAGCAGGCGGGCGGTGACGTAGGTGTAGTCGGGGTCGCGCTCGATCAGCGTGCGGGCGGCCAGGATGGCAGCCTTGTAGACCTCGGCCAGGGGCACGCCGTCGTACAGGTTGCGCAGGGTCTCGGCCACGATGGGCGCGGGGCTGATGTCGGCGTTCAGATCGTGGCAGGCGGCCGTGATCAGCGCCTCCAGGCGGGCCTGGTCCAGCGGGATGCGCTGGCCGTGATCGGTCACGTGCAGGCTGGGCTTGGGGGCGGCGGCCGCCGCGGCGTCTTCGGCAGCCTTTTTCTTGGCGGCGGCGCGCTCCTGGTTGCGGGCTTCGCGGTACAGCACGTAGGCACGGGCCACGTCCTGGTGGCCGCCGCGCATCAGGGCCAGTTCGACGTGGTCCTGCACGTCCTCGATGTGGAAGGTGCCGCCCTCGGGGCGCGAGCGCAGCAGCGCGCGCACGACGGTATTGGTCAGGGCTTCGACGGTTTCGCGAATGCTGACCGACGCCGCGCCCTGGGGGCCGCGCACCGCGAGAAAGGCTTTGGTGACAGCAATGGCAATTTTTTGCGGCGCAAACGGCACCACATCACCGCTGCGGCGAATGATCTGGTATTGATCCAGTACGGCTGGAATGCTGCTGGCACCCGGGGTACGCGGCGTTGCCAAGTCGGAGTTTGAGCTGTTCATAGCGTCTTGCATGAGGGCCTCTTGGTGCGGATGGCTGGGCGCTGCGCCAAGGAATGCAGCACCCAAAAAAATTTTGCTGCGCACTGTTTTTGTGCGCTACTGATGGTGTTTGTAAAAATTAAAAACACTAGGGGTAGTGTATTTGTCTGCTGTGACAAAAGAGTGTTGGTGTGCTGTTGGTACTCCGCAAATTTCCCGGTTGACATGCCGCTAGGCGTTGCGGCATCTGCGCCTGGGTGAAAAAAGCACGACGGTCTGCGGATTGCGGGGCCAAAGTTGCGTGCAGGCCTTGCTGGGTGTGGGGTGCGGTATGTGCTGAAAAAGGAATAACCCCCTTAACGTCAGGTGGCTTTGCAGCGCTATATGTGTTGTTTTGATTTTTGTTAAAGCGCTATATGTAGTGGTTGCTTAGTGGGTCTGGTCAGGGTTGAAATAAAAAAAGAGCGCTTGGCGCGCTCTTGGTAAGGGTTGGGCGGCTTTATTTTTTGCAAAGCATTGACGGGTGAGCGCAAGTAGCTCTCTTTTTATGGCTTGTTGGGTGGCACTGTGCTGGGCCATTGCACAGGCAGGTGCAGCAGCTGCTGCCGCAGGTGCGCCCAGTCAAAACCGGGGCCGGGGTCTTGTTTGCGCCCTGGTGCGATGTGCTCGTGCCCGGCAATGTGTGTGAGGGGGTAGTGGGCAGCCAAGGCGTGGCACAGGTGCTCCAAGGCTTGGTATTGGGGGACATCAAACTGCCCACCTTCGAGGCCCTCGAGTTCAATGCCAATCGAAAAATCATTGCAGTTGTCACGCCCGCACCACTGTGATGTGCCTGCGTGCCACGCGCGATCGTCGCAGCTGACAAACTGCCACACCACGCCTTGGCGCGTGATGAAAAAGTGGGCAGATACTTGCAGCCCTCGAATGCCTTGAAAGTAGGGGTGGGCGTCCCAGTCGAGCTGGTTGGTGAAGAGCTGCTGCACGCAGCCCGTGCCGTATGCACCGGGTGGCAGACTGATGGAGTGCACCACGGCCAGACTGATGTCGACCCCTTCAGGGCGCGGGCCGAAGTTGGGGGAGGGCAGGTGCAGGGCGCTCGAGAGCCAGCCTTGCTGCCAGGTGGGCAGGGATGCGTCAGTGGTGGGCGTCATACAGCGGATTGTCGCTGGATGCTTCCGCCTCGTCGGGTGACAGTGGAATTTGCAGCCGCGCTATCCGATAGCGCATTTGGCGCAGACTGATGCCCAGCCGCGCGGCAGCTGCCGTGCGGTTGAAGCCGCAGCTTTGTAGCGCCCGCATCAAAATGCTGCGCTCTTGCTGATCCAGCCAGGCTTGTAGGTCGCTGGGCAGCTCGTCGGTATCGCACCTGGGGGGGCTGTGCAGCACAGCAGGGGGCACAACTGTGCCAGTGGCTTCTGGCAGTGCCATCTCTTCATCCAAAGCGATGGCGCGATGCAGCAGATTTTCCAGCTCTCGGACGTTGCCATGCAGCGGTTGCTGCTGCAGATGTGCCAAGACATGGTCGGAGAGCGTGGGCACCAGGTTGCCCATGCCCTCGCCGGCAATACGCTGCAGCAACGCGGCGCACAGGGCTGGCACGTCTTCGCGGCGTTCGCGCAGCGGGGGGATGGCAATGTCGATCACATTCAGGCGGTAGTACAGGTCCTGGCGGAAGTGACCGGAGTGCACGTCGGCCGCCAAGTCGCGGTGGGTGGCACTGACAATCCGCACATCGACAGCTTCTTCTTGCGTCGTGCCCAGTGGGCGGACACGGCGCTCTTGAATCACGCGCAGCAATTTGCTTTGCATGGCCAGCGGCAGCTCACCAATCTCATCCAGAAACAAAGTACCGCCGCGTGCTGCGCTGAAAAAACCTTCGCGGTCTGCCGTGGCGCCGGTGTAGGCGCCTTTGCGGGCACCAAAAAATTCAGCCTCCAGCAAGTGCTCCGGAATGGCACCGCAGTTCACGGCCACCCACGGGCCGTGCGCACGGTGGCTGCATGCATGCAGGGCACGCGCCACCAGCTCTTTGCCGGTGCCAGACTCGCCCGTCACCAACACCGGAGCCATGCTTTGCGCCACTTTTTGAATGCGTTGCTTGACCTGCTGTATGGCGGCTGAAGTGCCCACCAAGCGATCCAGCGCGGCCGAAGCTGACAAAATTTCTTCCCCGTGGCGGTGTGCCGCCGGAGGGGTGTTGTGCTGCTGCGTAGGTGCGGGTGGTCGCGCTGCTTCATGGCTGACGGCAGAAGCCACGATGGTGCGAAATTGCTTCAGGTCGACGGGCTTGGTGAGGTAGTCAAAAGCGCCGTAGCGCAATGCTTCTACGGCATTTTCCGCAGAGCCATAGGCAGTCATCACAATCGCACGTTCGTTGCGGCGCTGCGCGCACAACTCCCGCAGCAACTCCATGCCCAACCCATCGGGCAGGCGCATGTCGGTAATCAGTACGTCAAAGCGGCAAATTTGCAGATGCGCACGGGCTTGCGCCAAGGTGCCTGCAGTTTCCACGCGGTAGCCTTCACGCAGCAATGTCAGTTCATAGAGCGTGCGCAGATCCGGTTCATCATCGACAACAAGAATGGTGGCTGAAGAATTTCCCATACGGTGATCACATCACAATCGGATCAAACAAGGAAGCGTTGGCAGAGTGCAGGAGTCGGCCTCGCATGCGCACGGTGAAGGCATTGCCTGCTTGCATGCCGCGCGCCGTGAGTCGTTCGCAGCGGCTGTAGCTGATGCTGCCCTCATGGCGCTGACAGAGTTCGCGGCAGATATACAGCCCTAAACCCGTGGAGCGGCTTTGCGATGAGAAAAAAGGCTCAAACAGGTGTTTTTCCACCGAGGCCTCCAGCGGTGCACCTTCGCTCCATACCTGCAGCCAGAAATGCCCTTCACCACCAGCACCGGTCAGCAGCTGCAGGGCGTCTTCATGCTGCGCCTGGCAATGGCGGGCGGCGTTATCCAGCAGGTTCACGACGACGCGACGCAAATGTTCCGTGTCAAAAGCGACGTAAGCATTCGCACTTTGCGGTTGGAAAATCCCGTGAGAAATACCGCTGTTTTGCAGGCGCCACTCTTGCCAGATGTTGGCAAGCTCCACGTCTAACTCCAAGGTGCGTGAGTCGCTGTGCTGGATTTGCTGCTGTACGCGGGCAATGTCCAGCACCTCTTCGGCAATGCGCGCCAGCCGCTGCGCATTTTGTTCCACCATATGACTCAGGCGTTGCTGCGCGGGCTCTGTCAACTCTTCTTGCAGCAAAGCGTTGGCTTGCACAATCGCTGCCAGAGGATTGCGAATTTCATGGGCCACAGCCGCAGACATGCGGCCCATGGCCGCCATTTTCTCGGTGCGCAGGCGCGCTTCGACTTCACGCAGGTCATGCAAAAACATGACGCACAGGCAAGCATGCGGGGCCAGCACGCTATCGGCTCCATCGCCCTCCAGCTCTGGCAGCCAGTTATCGCCTTCCATGCTGGTGGTGAGCCAGGTGCGTACATACAAGCCTGTTGGGCTTTGGCCCACCGCCAGCAGGTGGATGTGCTGGCTGAGCGATCGGCTGCTGGCGTAGGTTTGGTCAACCATGGTACGCAACGCCTGCCACTCGGGATGCAGCAGGTCATGCAGGCCGAGCGGCGCAGGAAGCCCCAGTAATTCACAGGCTGCAGGGTTGGCCATGCGCACTTGATAGTGCCTGTCGACCACCACCACGCCCTCTGAGAGGTTGGCCACAATCAGGCTGTTGACTTGCGTCTGGGTGCGGGCTGCTTGGCGGTTGGTGCGCGCCTGCCGCTCTTGATATGCCAGACGTTGTGCCAGCTGCCGAGTCAGGTAGGCCACGGCAAAAAAACCTGCGCAGACCAAGGCAGTCTGCATATAGCTTTCACCAGAAATGCCCTCCCACTGCCATGCATGAAAAATGTCGATGCCCAGCAAAATCAGGGTAATGCTGGCTGTGGTGGCCAGGGCCAGTCGCATATGGCCCAGCACTGACACGGTGAGGATGGGCAGAGCGAGCAGTGGCGTGTAATGCATTTTGCCCAGCTGCATCTCTTGTAAGAGGCAGATGGTGGCAACGTCAGATGCCAGTAGCAGCAGCCAGGGCCAGCGCCAGTAACTGGCAGGTGGCTTGTGGTGCAGCACAACCCAGCCCAGCAGCGCAATGACCAAGTAGCCGGTGGTGAGCAACCACAGCCAATAGACATTCTGCGGAAGCCCTGCGGATGTCCATGTCTGGGTTGCAAGCAGTGCAATCAGCAGCGTCGCAACCAGTCCCCGGGCCGAGAGAAAGGCCTGCCACAGCCGGCGTGCACTTTGCAGGGGGAGTGTGGTGGCTTCAGGCAAGGCTGGTACGAGGTAACTAGCGGGGGCCGAGGTGGCGGTGCTCAGTGCTGCAGTAGTGGCTGCGGTCTGGGCTGGTAATGGCGTCGCTGGCGGGCAGATGCACGCCGCAGTGCGCGCAGGTCACCATATCTTCGGGCTGGCGCAAGCGTGGCTTGCTGGAAGGCTGTGCAGCCGCTGCTTTGCGACGGTTGTTGCGCCAAATGCCGATGGCAATGATGACCACCAGAGCAACGAGTACATATTTCATGACATGCGTCCTAGCATGACGACTTCCACAACGAAGCGCGAGCCTGCGTAGGCCAGCAGTAACAGGGCGGCGCCCGCATAAATCAAGTGCACTGCGTGACGCCCGCGCAGACCAAAGCGCGAGCGGCCAATCAGCAAGCCTGCAAATGCAAACCAAGCCAGCAAGGAGAACACGGTTTTGTGGTCCCAGTGCCAAGCCCGGCCATACAGCGATTCTCCAAATAGCCAGCCTGCCAGCAGCGTTGCCGTCAGCAGCACAAAACCAGCGGTGACGAAGCGGAACGTCAGGCGCTCCAGCATCAGCAGGGGCATGCCATTTTCATCGTTGGTGGCGGCTCGCATACGGCGCTCTGCGCGCGACATCAATCCCGCATGCACCACGGCGGCGGCACACAGACCATACGAAGCGATGCCCAGCGCCAGGTGCAGTGGCAGCCACGCCGATGCATGCACGGCCATCGGTTTGCCAGGGAAAAGCTGGGACAGCAGCACCGCCAGCGCACCCAATATGGAAAGCACGCCCACGGCTCGCATCTTGGGGTAGAGCTGCTGCTCAATGGCATACATGGTCAGCATCAGCCAGGCAGTCATGGAAAGTGCGGGGGCAAAGCCAAAGCGCGCCGGGGATGCCGTCAAGCCTGCGGCGATGGTGAGCAAATGCAAAACCCATGCTGCGCGCATACCCATGCGGGCATGGTTTTCTGCCATGCGTTGCACACCCAATACAGGGACAAGGTAGGCCGCGATGGTGGCCAAGGCCAATGCCGTGGTCCAGCCGGGCGTGCCGGAGAAAAAATGCGTGGAAGACTCCATGTCTGTAATCATAGCTGTCCGCCTTGGGTGCGGGGGGCGCTGTTGCATGCTGGCCTTGCGCCTTCTCCGTGCTTGTAGGCTCTGTGTGCTCTGTGCCGCTACAGGGCAGGGCGTGGAGGCAGCGGGTAGAATGGGGAGCTTGTTTGTACAGGGCTGCCCGCGGCGGGCAGCACGGGCACAGCGCGCAGCGCAGCCCCCTGCCCAAGGCGCCGGGCCCCGTGGCCAAGCCGCATACGGCGCATGCTTTTCTCTTCGGACACACTCGCTTATGGCATCCGCACTTACCGACAAACTCTCGCGCCTCGTCAAGGAAATGCGTGGCCAGGCCCGTATTACCGAATCCAATGTGCAAGACATGCTGCGCGAAGTGCGCATGGCGCTGCTGGAAGCCGACGTGGCCTTGCCCGTGGTGCGCGACTTTATTGCACGCGTCAAGGAAAAGGCGCTGGGCCAGGAGGTGCTGGGCAGCCTGAAGCCCGGCCAGGCTTTGGTGGGGATTGTGAACGCCGAACTGGCGGCCACCATGGGCGAAGGCATTGCCGACATCAACCTCAACGCCCAGCCGCCCGCCATCATCTTGATGGCTGGTCTGCAAGGTGCAGGTAAAACGACCACCACGGCCAAATTGGCTAAGCACCTGATTGAAAAGCGCAAGAAAAAGGTGCTGACGGTTTCGGGCGACGTGTACCGCCCTGCGGCGATCGAACAGCTCAAGACCGTGACTGCGCAAGCTGGCGCTGAGTGGTTCCCCTCGACCCCTGACCAAAAACCCCACGACATCGCCGTGGCAGCGCTGGACTACGCCAAGAAGCATTACTTCGACGTGCTGCTGGTCGACACGGCTGGCCGACTGGCCATCGACGAGCTGTTGATGGCCGAAATCAAAGATTTGCACGCCACCTTGAACCCGGTGGAAACCCTGTTTGTGGTCGATGCCATGCAGGGCCAGGACGCGATCAACACTGCCAAAGCGTTCAAGGAAGCCCTGCCGCTGACTGGTATCGTGCTGACCAAGCTGGACGGTGACTCGCGCGGTGGTGCGGCGCTGTCGGTGCGTCAGATTACCGGCGCGCCGATCAAGTTTGCCGGTGTCTCAGAAAAGCTTGATGGCCTGGAAGTGTTTGATGCCAGCCGTCATGCGCAACGCGTGTTGGGCATGGGCGACATCGTGGCGCTGGTGGAGCAGGTCACCAAAGGCGTGGACATGGAAGCCGCGCAGAAGATGGCCGAAAAGCTCAAGAGCGGTGACGGCTTTGACCTGAACGACTTCTTGGCGCAACTGCAGCAAATGAAGCAAATGGGCGGCTTGTCGAACTTGATGGACAAATTGCCCAGCGAGATGATGGCCAAGGCCGGCCAGGTGGATATGGATAAGGCCGAGCGCGAAATCAAGCGCAAGGAAGGCATCATCTGCTCGATGACCCTCAAAGAGCGCAAGCACCCCGCCCTCATCAAGGCCACGCGCAAAAAGCGCATTGCCGAGGGTGCGGGCGTGCAGGTGCAGGAGGTGAACCGTCTGCTCAAGGAATTTGAGCAAATGCAAACCATGATGAAGAAGATGAAGGGCGGCGGCCTCATGAAGATGATGAAGCGCATGGGTGGCATGAAAGCCATGAAGGGCATGATGGGTGGCGGTGGTATGCCCAAGCTGCCGTTCTGACGTTGTAATAGCGCACCGTCAAGCCCACCGCATCGCAGCAAAACGATGCGGTTTTTTTGTCTCTAAATTTAAAAAATAGGAGCTGGTTGCGCTCTCAGATAAAGGGATTGGCAGGTATTTCTCATTGAAGTGCACAGAAAGCCTACGCTGGCAGCTCTTGTTTTTACTTTTGAGGAGATGTTGCCCATAATGCACGGCATGCAAGCACCGCTTTCTAACCCTTTGTTGCAGCAGTCGTCGCGCCGTACGTGGCTGTTGATCGGGGCGGCTGCCGTACTGGCCGGTTGCTCCAGTGCTTCCAAGGCGCCCAGTAGCGCGCGTCGTGGTGCGACGGCCTCGGCAGCAGGCCCAGCACCCGTCGATGCTTTGCAGCTGCACAGCGGCCTGCGCGAAGCCTTGCTCGCTCGTACCATGCTGGTGGTCAACACGCCCTATACCTATGGCGGTAATTCACCGGAAGGTGGCTTTGACTGCAGTGGCCTGATCCAGTGGGCAGTTCAAGGCATTCACGAAGGGCGCTTGCCGCGCACCACCTCCCAATGGGCGCAGTTCAGCGCGCCAGTGCAAGACCGTGGTCTGCAGCGCGGAGATTTTGTGTTCTTCAATACCTTGGGTGGGCGTTACTCCCATATGGGCATCTTTGTTGGTAATGGGCAGTTTGTGCATGCGCCCTCCAAAGGCGGAACCGTGCAGCGCGTGCGCATGGATCACGTGTACTTTGCCAAGCGATTCACCGAGGCGCGCAGCATCTTCGCCTGAGCTTGGGCGTCTGGCTTTTACGCCCCCAGGGCGTGGTGGAATCGTGCGCAAAATCGCTTGGGTGTTTGCCTGACAGACAAGGCGTGCAGGTCCGATCAACATGGTGCGCTTAAGGAGGAAGTAGCCATGACCATGACCCAATCCCTTCGTTTGTGTGCAGTCAGCGCTGCGCTGGCAGGTGCCACCGCCTTGCTGGCGGGGTGCCAAGACTCCGGTCCACAAATGCGGGCAGATACCTTCCCGATGGGGCAAGCGGACAAGTTTGACCAACCACCACCACGCAAACCTTTGTTGGGATCAGACAATTATTTGCGCTCGCACGATGTGCTGCCAGTGGCCAAAGCCGATATTCGCGAGCCTTTGCCGCCAGCCGTGCCTTTGCCCGCTGCAACAGCGCAGCAAGAGGTGCTTCAGCCCCAAGACAGCACTGCTCAGCCTTCCGAAGAGCAGGGCGGTGTGACACCTGCAGCCGGCATGGCTGCGGTGATTACGAATGCCCAGGGTGATGGCGAGCAGCACAAGCTGGATGGCACTGTTGCTAAATAAAAGCGTCTGAAGCAGCCTGTGGCTAGGCCTAAAAACCAAAAACCCCGCAATGCGTCAGCACTGCGGGGTTTTAAATTTTGGTGGTCGTAGTGGGACTTGAACCTACGACATCAGCATTATGAATGCTGCGCTCTAACCAACTGAGCTATACGACCGAACTCTGGTGGTCGTAGTGGGACTCGAACCTACGACATCAGCATTATGAATGCTGCGCTCTAACCAACTGAGCTATACGACCAAGAGAACGCGATTATATATCAATTTTTTTAGAGGTTGACGAAGTTGGCCTGGCGCTTGTTCACGAACGCGTCCATGCCTTCCTTTTGGTCCTGGGTGGCGAACAGCGCGTGGAACAGGCGGCGCTCGAACATGACGCCATCGCTGAGGCTGCCTTCAAATGCGCGGTTGACCGATTCCTTGGCCGCCATGACGGCAAGCTGCGAGAAGCCGCTGATAGTGATGGCGGCGCCCAAGGCTTGGTCTGCCAGCTTGTCAAACGGCACCACACGGCTGACAAGGCCTGCACGCTCTGCTTCTTGGGCGTCCATCATGCGGGCAGTCAGAGCCATGTCCATGGCTTTGGATTTGCCCACGGCGCGTGGCAGGCGCTGCGTGCCGCCAGCACCGGGGATGACGCCCAGCTTGATTTCGGGCTGGCCAAACTTGGCGTTGTCAGCCGCGATGATGAAGTCGCACATCATTGCCAGCTCACAGCCGCCGCCCAGCGCAAAGCCGCTGACCGCCGCAATCACGGGCTTGCGGATGCTGCGAATGGCTTCCCAGTTGCGGGTGATGTAGTCGCCTTTGTAGGCATCGGCAAAGCTGTATTTGGCCATGGCGCCGATGTCCGCGCCTGCGGCAAAGGCACGCTCGCTGCCGGTGATGATCATGCAGCCAATTTTTTCATCGGCATCAAAGGCTTTGAGGGCGGCGCCCAACTCATCCATCAACTGGTCATTCAGCGCGTTGAGCTGTTTGGGGCGGTTGAGGGTGATGATGCCGACTTTGTCAGCTTCCACGCGCACTTCAATCATTTCGTAGGCCAAGGCTTGTCTCCTAATAGTCATGGGTCATGGTATGCCACCCATGACTATACCCAAGCGCCGCAGAGGACAACTTAGGGCGAGAGCCAACGGTTGACAGCGGCGGCATCCGTGATCGTGAGTTGATAGTTGGAGGTGGGGGCGTCTACCGCGCTAAGGCTCAAGGGCAGGCGCAGTAGCTGGCGATCTCGCGACACCAGCGCAGTGACATGGGGAGTGCCGCGTGCGGCATACAGGTCCAGCTCTTCCAGTTTGGTGATTCGCCATGCGGCAGTTTGGCCGTCTTGCGTTGGCACTTCCATGCCGTACCACTCATCACCCGCCATAAAGCCTGCTTGCTCTGCAAGGCCACCGCGCAGTACCTGCTTGATCAAAACGCTGTGGCTTTCTTGGACGCGCAGGCCCAAAGTCTGGGCGGGCGCGGGCTTGTCGGCATCGGCCTGCACGCCGTGCGACTTCAGGAGATCGGGCAAAGGCAGGTCGTCGGTGCCGTGTACCCAGGCCTGCAACTCAGCTTGCCAGCTGCGTCCTGAAAGCTCCTGCAGCACCGCCAGCACATCGGCTTCGGTCATGGCCGCACCTTGGCAGCGCTGCCACAAGCCGCGCATGACGGCATCCAACGTGGTCTGCCCTTCGCGGCGCAACTGGAGATCCAGACACATAGCGACCAGTGCGCCCTTGGTGTAGTAGCTGACGGTGGCGTTGGCGGTGTTTTCGTCCTGGCGGTAGTACTTGACCCAGGCATCGAAGCTGGACTGGGCCACACTTTGCACCTTGCGCCCCGGCGTTTGCTGTACCTGATTGAGGGTTTTGGTGATGAGCTTGAGGTAAGCGGCGTTGTCGATCAGGCCAGCACGGCGCAGCAGCAAATCGTCGTAATAGCTGGTGAAGCCTTCAAAGAACCACAGCAGTTCGGTGTAGTTCTCCTGGTCGTAGTTGTACGGCACCAGTTCGGCAGGGCGCAGGCGTTTGACGTTCCAGGTGTGGAAGTATTCGTGGCTGATCAAGCCCAGTAGTTGGATGTAGCCGTCGGTGGCTTTTTCTACACCCGTGCGCGGCAAGTCAGCGCGGCTGCAAATCAGTGCGGTGGAGTTGCAGTGCTCCAGGCCGCCATAGCCATCGTGCGTTGCGTTCAGCATGAACGCGTAGTTGGCATGCGGCGCTTGGCCCCAGAAATCAATTTCCTGCTCACAGATTTTTTGGGTATCGCGCAGCAGGCGTTCGCCATCAAAGGAAGCGGCAGCACCAGCCACGACAAAGCGGTGTGGCACGCCACGGGCAGTAAAACAGCCACTCCAGAAGTTGCCCATTTCCACCGGGCAGTCCACCAGCTCGTCATAGTGCGCAGCCGTATACAGGCCAAAGCCTTGGGCATCGGTATCCACAGGAGTCAGCCCGGTCGCCAGCTGCCATGTGGGGGCCTCAGAGCTGGGGCTGATATGCAACCCGTGTGTTCGGGTTTCTTGACCATGCACACGCAGCAGCAAGCTGGTGCCGTTGAAGAAGCCACGGCGCTGGTCCAGCCAAGCAGTGCGCACCGAAGTGTCATACGCGCTGACTTCGTAGCTCAGCTCCATAGGCTGACCGGCTTGGCAGTTCAGTTGCCACTGGTGCTTGCTCAGCTGCTGGATAGTGATGGCATGACCATCTTGCTGCGCTTGCAAGTTTTGCAGGTTTTTGGCGAATTCACGCACCAGGTAGCTCCCGGGAATCCATACGGGGAGTGAGACACGCTGCTGTGCGCTGGGCCGGGCAATCGAGAGGGTAATCCGATACAGGTGGGCATGCAGATCATGCAGCTGAACGCGGTAATGCAAGGTGGGGGGGGCGGTGTGAGGCATAGCGGTAGAGATCCAGTTCAGACGCTGCGGCATGCCTGGCGGCTGTGCCGCAAGTGAAACAGGCTGCCGAAGCAGCCTGTTTGTCATCATTTATTTTTTGTGGGCTGCAGCCAGGTATTTTTCCACCTCGCTGGAAGGAATCGCTCCGGGCACACGGGTATTGTCAGCAAAGATCAAAGTGGGGGTACCGGTAATCTTGTGCTTGCGGCCCAGCGCCAGGTTGCGCTCAATGGCGTCAATGTCACAGCTGGTGGCGGCAGGATTTTTATCGCGCAGCATCAGTTCGTGCCAAGTTTTGGCGCTGTCTTTGGCACACCAGATATTGCGCGACTTTTCTGCAGAGTCGCGGCTCAGGATTGGGTAGAGGAACAGGTAAACCGTGACGTTGTCCACGTTTTGCATGTCGCGCTCAAAACGCTTGCAGTAGCCGCAGTTGGGGTCTTCAAAAACCGCCAGTTTGCGCTCGCCCTTGCCGCGCACGATCTTGACGGCGTCGTTCAGCGGCAGGTTTTTGAAGTCCACCGCTGTCAATTGGTTGATACGGTCTTCGGTCAGGTTGCGCTGTGCTTTGGTGTCAATCAGCTCGCCTTGGATCAGGTAGTCGCCGGTTTCGTTGGAATAAAACACATCCGTGCCCACGCGCACTTCGTACAAGCCCTTCATGGGGGTGGGCTTGACTTCATCCACGCGCTGCAGCTGAGGAATACGCTCTGCCAGGGTCTTGGTGATTTGGTCTTGAGGTTGGGCTGCAAAGGCACAGCCCCAAGCAGCAGTGGCCAACAACGCCGTGGCGAACAGTTTCATGGCAAAAATTCCAGTGAATAAAAGATAAACAGGTGTTGGGGCGCGAAACGAACAAAAGGTTCCTTCGCGCGAGGAGTGCGCTTAGCGGGGCAGGCCCATGGCTTGGCGAGCCGTCCAGTCTTTGAGCAGGCCGCTGCGCTCAAAGCTGCGCAGCCCCCAGTTTCTCAAGGCTTGCACCGGTGCTTCCGGGCGCGTAAACAGTTGCTGCAGACCGTCCATGGCCAAGCCCAGGGGGGCCAGTCCTGCTTTGCGCTCGCGTTCATAGCGGCGCAACAGTTTCAAGTCACCGGTGCTGCGCCAGTCACCACGCGCTTGCAGAATACGCGACAGCGCTTGTACGTCAGCCAGCCCGATGTTCAAACCTTGACCTGCCAGCGGGTGCACATTGTGCGCTGCGTCGCCTGCCAGCACCCAACTGGTGGGGGTGCGAGCCTCCGTTGTTCCGCGGAATGGGCCACACCAGCGCTTGGCCACGGCTTGTTGCAAAGGCCAGACCATGCGCGGGCCTTGCAATTGCAACTGGCCGAGGCTGCCTTGGCTGATCTCGCTCAGTGCTTGGGTAAATGTTGCTTCATCGGTGCTTTGCCAGTGGGCGGCATCTGCTTGGGCCACCGACCACACCACTGCCACGCTGTGGCCGTCGGCACCTTCCAGCGGCAACAGCGCCAAAATGCCTTGGGGAGAGAACCACTGGCGCGCGACTTGGCCGTGCGGCAATTCGCAGCGCAACCGAGTGGCAATCGCGTGCTGTCCGTAGGGTGTGACATCAAAATCTACGCCGAACTCGGCGCGGGTGGCGCTGGCTCGGCCTTCGCAGATGGCGGTCAAAGGCGCTTGCACGGGGCTGTCCACCACCTCGACTTGGGGCTGGTAGCGCACGGCTTCGGCCAGACGCTGCTCCAGCGCAGGCACATCCACAATCCATGCCAGCGCTTCTACGCCTTGCGCACCTGCATCAAAGTGCACGCTGCCATCCACATCGCCATGCACTTCCATGTGTTTGACGGCGGTGGCAAAAGGCGCATCTGGCCATGTGCGCAAGGACTCCAGCAATTGCTTGGAGTTGGTGTTGAGTGCATACGCCCGGACATCGTCATGGCTGGGCTCGGCACGCGGTGCAGCGACCAACGCGACGCGCAGCCGCTCGCGGGCCAATAAGAGAGCCAGGGTACGGCCGACAATGCCGGCTCCGCGGATACATACATCAAAGGTTTGCGCCATGGGCTGCATTGTAGGAGGGCTGGCCGTCGCCGTTGAGAAGGACGGTTTCCTGCAACCAAGCCTGCAGCCCATATCGCCAAAATGAGTCAGCCAGTCACAATAAGCGCATGACCATTTCCTTTATTGAACAAGCAGATGTCACAGGCACGATCGGTGCGCTGTGGGTCTTTCCTGTCAAATCCTGTGCAGGGGTGTCTGTACAGTCGGCCCAATTACTGCCCACTGGCTTGAAGTGGGACCGTGCTTGGATGGTGGTAGACCCCGAAGGTGTCTTCATCACCCAGCGCGAAGTGCCACAGATGGCGCTGATTCAGCCATGGATTGACGAGCAAGCCGGCACACTGCAACTGCAGTACCCCGGCGCACCTGGGTTGACGGTGTCCCTGGCTGTGCCTGGCGCAAGCGATGCGTCGCAGATGCGGGTGCAGGTCTGGGACAGCCATGTCAACGCCTGGGATACAGGGGAGGCCGCTGCCGCATGGTTTACCCAAGTGCTGGGGCGGGCATGCCATTTGGTGCGCTTTGATAGCACGCAGCAGCGTTTGTCGGGCAGCCGATGGACCGGGGGCATCGAGGGCGCTACCCAATTTGCCGACGGCTACCCTTTGCTGGTCACCACCAGCAGCGCCTTTGATGGCCTGAACGACAAGCTGCAAGCGCAGGGGCATGAACGCGTAGACGGCCTGCGCTTTCGCGCCAATATCGTGCTTGATGGCTTGGCCGAGCATGAGGAAGATTTCATCGAGACCTTGTGGGTGCACGCAGAGGCAGCGCCTGTGGTCATTCGCCTGGGTAAACCTTGTGCGCGTTGCCCCATCCCGAATATTGACCCACGCACCGCCCAGTCCAGCCCCGAAGTGGGTGACACCATTGCCCAATACCGCCAGGATGCCCGCATGGATGGTGCTATTACTTTTGGGATGAATGCGGTGGTGGCTGAGGGCGCTGGGCAGGTGCTGCGCGTGGGCCAGCATGTAGGCAGTCAACTGAAATTTGAATAACGCGCGGCATGCTTCGCTAAGATGCCGCCTAGATTTTGGAGGAGTTTCCATGAAATATATGTTGCTGGCCACTGCCGCAGCCCTCGCCTTGGCTGGCTGTGCCACCCAATCCGCCGACCCGATGGCCAAAGAGGCAGCACCCTACGTTGCTAAACCTGACTATGAGCACGCCATGGTGTGCGACACCCGCTACGACGACTTGCAAAAGTGCGAAGCCACGTTGAAGTCACTGTGCGGTGAGCGCGGCTTCTTGGACTTGCGCATTCGCCCCCTGCGCGAGCCCGGCGCGAGCGTAGATAGCTCTACGCATCGCCTGCTGCAATTGCAGTGCAAGGCGCGGGCTGCCAAGTAACGCCCTTGAGCCTTGGGGCTGATGCATAAAAAAGCCAACCTTTCGGTTGGCTTTTTTATGCATGAAATAAGGCGCTAGCGCTTATCAGGCTTGCGCTGATAGCTATTTTTATTGCATGGATGGCTGGCGGCGCAGGGTGAGTGCAGACTGGGGTGAAATCCCTGCCTGTGTCATCCAAGCCCACGCAGAATCTAGCGCTGCGAGCAACCTGCTACAGGGAAGTACGGTGCGCCAGATGGACGGTAACCGGGGTCGAAACCGCCTGCTCCCGCCTGACATTCCCCGGTCATTACAATCACCCCCTGATTCCTGTGACTCCACCGTGCCGCCCAAGGCCGCGGGGTTGCACACTTACCAGAACCAGATTCGCTGCAATGCGGATCGGGCACTTCCGCCACCCGGGTGTGGTGCTCGATAGTGCATTGATACCAAAGGAAATTCCATGAGCCTCAAGTGCGGCATCGTGGGCCTGCCCAACGTGGGCAAGTCCACCCTCTTTAACGCCCTGACCAAAGCCGGCATCGCTGCTGAAAATTACCCCTTCTGCACGATTGAGCCCAACACTGGTGTTGTGGAGGTGCCCGATCCCCGCCTGAACCAGCTGGCAGAGATCATCTCGCCCGAGCGCATCGTGCCCGCGATTGTGGAGTTTGTGGACATCGCAGGCTTGGTGGCTGGCGCCTCCAAGGGCGAAGGCCTGGGCAACCAGTTCCTGGCCCACATCCGCGAAACCGACGCGATTGTGAACGTGGTGCGTTGCTTTGAAGACCCCAACGTGATCCACGTGGCGAACAAGGTTGACCCGATTGCCGACATTGAAGTGATCCAGACCGAGCTGTGCCTGGCCGACTTGGCCACCGTGGAGAAGGCGCTGAACCGCTACTCCAAGGCCGCGCGTTCGGGTAACGACAAGGAAGCTGCCAAGCTGGTGTCGCTGCTGGAGCCGATCCAGGCTGCTCTGAACGAAGGCAAGCCTGCTCGCGTGGTGCCGGTCTCTAAGGAAGACGCGCCCCTGCTCAAGCCTTTCTGCCTGATCACCGCCAAGCCTGCCATGTTTGTGGGCAACGTGGCCGAAGATGGCTTTGAGAACAACCCGTTGCTGGACCAACTCAAGGCTTATGCAGAAGCCCAGGGTGCGCCGGTTGTGGCGATTTGCGCCAAGATCGAAGCGGAAATGTCCGAGATGGACGATGAAGACCGCGACATGTTCCTGCAAGAGTTGGGCCTGGAAGAGCCCGGTTTGAACCGCCTGATCCGCGCCGGCTTCAAGCTGCTGGGTCTGCAAACCTACTTCACCGCCGGTGTGAAGGAAGTGCGCGCCTGGACCGTGCGCGTGGGTGCTACGGCCCCTCAAGCTGCGGGCGTGATCCACGGTGACTTTGAGCGCGGCTTTATCCGTGCACAAACCATTGCGTTTGAAGACTTCATTGCCTACAAGGGCGAGCAAGGTGCCAAGGATGCCGGCAAGATGCGCGCCGAAGGCAAGGAATACATCGTCAAAGACGGCGATGTGATGAACTTCCTGTTCAACGTCTAAATTGGCCGAGGCTCCTGCGCAAGCCTTGCATGCCGAGCTGGTGGCGGTGTTGGCCGCTGTCAGCTTGGGGCAGCCCCGGGTGCTCACCACCCGTGGTGGCCAGGCCTTGCCTGCTGGGCCCTTCCAGATGCTGCACCGCTCGCTGCAAGCGGGGCTGCGCAGCTGGGTGGAGAGCCAGACCCAGCACAGCCTGGGCTATGTAGAGCAGCTCTACACCTTTGCCGATCGCGAGCGCGAAGAAGCTGCCCATGTGCTGTCCATCAGCTATTTGGGGCTGACGCGAGAGCCAGAGCAAGCCCCGCCGGGCGACACCAGCTGGCAAGACTGGTACAGCTATTTCCCGTGGGAAGACTGGCGCGACGGCGCGCCTGCGGTCTTGGCGCAGCAGATTGTGCCGCCGCTGCAAGCGTGGGTGAACGAAGCGCCCAACAAGGCGTTGAGGCAATCCAGGCAAGCGCGGGTAGCTATTAATTTTGGTTTGACCGATCAAGTCTGGAACGAAGACTTGGTGCTGCAGCGCTATGAGCTGTTGTTTGAAGCGGGTTTGGTGCAAGAGGCGACGCGCCGGGGGATTGCAGCGCGCGCACAGTTGCCGGGGCGGGCCATGCAGCACGACCACCGCCGCATTCTGGCCACCGGCATTGCGCGGCTGCGCGCCAAGATCAAATACCGCCCCGTGGTGTTTGAGCTGATGCCGCCCGAATTCACTTTGCTGCAGTTGCAGCAAACGGTGGAAGCCTTGGCTGGCCGTGGCTTGCACAAGCAGAATTTCCGCCGTCTGATGGAACAGCAGGAGCTGGTGGAAGAAACCGGTGCCATGACGGCAGGGGCTGCAGGCCGCCCGGCCAAGCTGTTTCGCTTTCGCAGTGATGTGCTGCAAGAGCGGGCCACGGCGGGCAGCAAACTGCCTTTGGCACGGGGTGCATAAATGTTGATGAAAAATAAGAGCTTAAAGCGCTGGATAGATAAGCGTTAGAGTCATAAAAAATGCTCAATGCTTGAAGGCGCAGACGGCTGCTTGCCTCAAATGGGCAACGCCCACAGGATGGCGATGGTCATCACCAGATAGCGAAAAAACTTGCCAATCGCCATATAGAACACGCAGGGCCAAAACGGTAACTTGAGCCACCCTGCGACGGCACACAGCGGGTCGCCCACAATCGGCAGCCAGCTCAGCAAGCAGGTTTTGGCCCCCCATTTGCGCAGCCAAATGCGTGCCCGCCGCTCGTGGCGGGAGAGGGTGCGGGGTGGTTTTTTGCCTGCCTCCAGGGGCAATCCCGCACGGCGGCGTTGGCGCGCGATGTTCCAGGCTTTGTTGGCGCCCAGGCCCATCCACCAGCTGATCGCCCCTCCCAGCGTGTTGCCTGCCGTGGCCGCAAAGATGGCGGGCCAAAACAGCTCGGGGTTCAGGTGCAGCAATCCCACCACTGCAGGCTCAGAACCCATAGGCAGCAACGTGGCCGACACCAGCGCCACCATGAACAAGGTGCTCAGGCCAAATTGGGGCAGCGCCAGCCAGTGCAAAATTTCTTGAAACCAAGCTTCCATGGCGCGAGTTTAGGGGCATGTCAGTTGTCACCAGACAGAGGCTTGGCCTAAGCTGGGGGTATGAATATCGCATTTGCAGTGAAGAAGTGTGTGCAGCAGCCAGTCGGCGCAGGGCTTGGGGCTGCGTTGGTGCTGCTGGCCTGCAGTGCCAGCGCCAAAGACACCAGCTGGCCGACGGTGGAGCAAGAGCGGTTAATCGCCACGGAATGTGTCACTTTGCTGGAACATGCCAGAACGCGGCATGCCCTGCAGATGGTGAAGGTGCTGGTGCAGTCGCAGGGCATGCAGCTGGTGTTGCAGGCGTGCCCCTATGTACGCACCCATCCCGGTACGCTGCAGCAGGTGCTGGATGTGCGTGTGAGGGTGGTAGACAGCGAAACAGCCGCCCATTTTGTGCGTGGCCCCTTGGCCGACGGCGAAGAGGTGGATATGGGCGATGTGCACCTGGGTTTACCCGAGGAGGTGGCGGCCCAAGAGCCCGATGTGGCCCCCGATGTGCAATTCAACCGGGGCTGGCTGGCAGCAGTGATGCAAGGGCGTGGCTGGCAGGCAGTGCCTGGGCACTGGTGGGCGTTTGTGCCTGCGCCCTCCAGAAAATAAGGTGGGTGGCGCAAGCGAGGGGTGATTTACCTGATTCTTTGCTAGTGTCTTTGTAGCGCGCAGAGGTGCTCATTTTTTGGGCAGATACAATAGCCGACTTTCTTTCCCGCCACCTTTTGCTCCCCTGATTTTGCCCTCCATGACTGCGCTACGCATTGGTCAGCATACGCTGACGAATAACCTGTTTGTTGCCCCCATGGCGGGGGTGACGGACCGGCCGTTTCGCCAGCTGTGCAAGGCACTGGGGGCAGGTTATGCGGTCAGCGAGATGGTGACATCGCGCAAAGACTTGTGGAACAGCCTCAAGACCAGCCGCCGCGCCAACCATGCCGGGGAGCCCGGGCCGATCTCGGTGCAGATCGCCGGTACCGACGCCGACATGATGGCCGAGGCAGCGGTCTACAACATCGAGCGCGGCGCGCAAATCATTGACATCAACATGGGCTGCCCGGCCAAAAAGGTGTGCAACAAGTGGGCCGGTTCCGCATTGATGCAAAACGAGCCTTTGGCCGTGGAAATTGCCCAGGCCGTGGTGGAGGCCGCGCGCCCGTTCAACGTGCCGGTCACCCTGAAGATGCGCACGGGCTGGAGTGATGACCACAAAAACGCTGTGGTGCTGGCCCGGCAGTTTGAAGGCGTAGGCATTCAAATGCTGACCGTGCATGGCCGCACCCGCGCGCAGGGCTACAAAGGCTTTGCCGAGTACGACACCATTGCCGCCGTCAAGCAGGCCGTGCGCGTGCCGGTGGTGGCCAATGGCGACATCACCAGCCCGGAAAAAGCCCGTGATGTGCTGGCCTATACCGGCGCCGATGCGGTGATGGTCGGCCGCGCTGCGCAGGGCCGCCCCTGGATTTTTCGCGAGATTGGTCACTTTCTGGCCACGGGCGAGCACTTGCCGCCCCCGCTGGTGAGTGAGCTGCGCAGCCTGCTGCTGGAGCACTTGCAAGACCACTACAGCCTGTATGGCGAGCTGACTGGCGTGCGCAGTGCGCGCAAGCACATTGCATGGTATTTGCGTGCTTTGCCGGGTGGGGAAGACTTTCGACAACGTATCAACACCATCGACGACTGCCAGGTGCAGTGGCAGGCCGTGGCTGACTATTTGGAGCAGCTGTGCCAGCAGATGGAGCGCTTGCCACAGCCTTCTGTGGCAGCCACCGAGCAAGAAATTGAGGAATTGGCTGCATGAGCACCCAAGCAAATGACAACCTGAGTGTTGAGGAATGCGTGCGCGCAAATCTGGAGATGTATTTCCGCGATTTGGGCGGCGAGACACCCAGCAATATGTACGACATGTTGCTGCGTCTGGTGGAAAAGCCGCTGCTCGACGTGGTGATGCAGCAGTCAGACAATAACCAGTCGCGCGCTGCGCAATGGCTGGGGCTGAACCGCAACACGCTGCGTAAAAAGCTCTTAGAGCATGGCATGCTCTAAAAAGCACCAGATACACCTTATTTAATAGCTGTCAGCGCTTGCTGCATAAGCGCTGAGCAAAGATTTCATCATTATTGAGTTGCACCATGAAAGCACTGCTCTCCGTCTCGGACAAGACCGGCATCGTTGAATTTGCGCAAGCCCTGCACGCCATGGGCGTGCAGCTGCTGTCGACTGGCGGCACGGCCAAGTTGCTGGCCGACCAGGGCCTGCCCGTGACCGAAGTTGCCGAAGTCACCCAGTTCCCTGAAATGCTGGACGGACGCGTCAAGACCTTGCACCCCAAGGTGCACGGTGGCCTGCTGGCCCGCCGCGATTTCCCTGAGCACATGGCGGCGCTGAAGGAACACGGCATCGAGACCATCGACCTGCTGGTGGTTAACCTCTACCCCTTCGAAGCCACCGTGGCCAAGGCCGGTTGCACACTGGCAGACGCGATCGAGAACATCGACATTGGTGGCCCCGCCATGGTGCGCTCTGCCGCCAAGAACTGGAAAGACGTGGGTGTGATCACCGCTGCGGACCAGTACGCCGCTGTTTTGGCGGAGTTGAAGGCCAACGGCAAGCTGTCCAACAAGCTGCGCTTTGAGCTGTCGGTTGCTGCGTTCAACCGCATCAGCCAGTACGACGGCGCAATCAGCAACTACCTGTCTTCGGTGACTTTTGAAGAAGACAAGCTGTCTGAAGAGTACGTGCCCGCCCGCGCTGAATTCCCCGGCCAGTTCAACGAGCAGTACGTGAAGGTGCAGGACCTGCGCTACGGTGAAAACAGCCACCAGCAAGCCGCCTGGTACCGTGATCTGGCACCTGCTGCAGGTTCGCTGGCCACCGGCGTGCAACTGCAAGGCAAGGAACTGAGCTACAACAACATTGCCGACGCCGATGCCGCGTGGGAATGCGTCAAGAGCTTTGAAGTGCCCGCTTGCGTGATCATCAAGCACGCCAACCCCTGCGGCGTAGCTGTGGGTGCGACACCTTTTGAAGCCTATTCCAAGGCCTTCCAGACCGACCCCACCAGCGCCTTTGGCGGCATCATCGCCTTCAACCGCCCCGTGGACAAGGCCGCGGCCGAAGCCGTGTCCAAGCAGTTCGTCGAAGTGCTGATGGCCCCGGACTTCACCGCCGAAGCGCTGGAGATCTTCAAGGCCAAGGTCAACGTGCGCTTGATGAAGATTGCGCTGCCTGCCAACTATGGCGACGTGCGCAACGCGCTGGAAACCAAGCGTGTGGGCTCGGGCTTGCTGCTGCAATCGGCCGACAACCACGAGTTGAAGCTGCAAGAGCTGAAGGTGGTAACTATCAAGCAACCTACCCAAGAAGAGCTGCAAGACCTGTTGTTCGCCTGGAAGGTGGCCAAGTTCGTCAAGTCCAACGCCATCGTCTTCTGCAAGAACGGCATGACCATGGGCGTGGGCGCGGGCCAGATGTCGCGCCTGGATTCGGCGCGCATCGCCTCCATCAAGGCCGAAGCGGCCAAGCTGAGCCTGCAGAACACCGTGGTGGCGTCGGATGCCTTCTTCCCCTTCCGCGACGGTCTGGACGTGGTGGTCGATGCAGGTGCGACCTGCGTGGCACAGCCTGGCGGCTCCATGCGCGACCAGGAAGTGATCGATGCGGCCAATGAGCGTGGCGTGGCGATGGTCTTCACCGGCGTGCGCCACTTCCGCCACTAATTTGGCGGACAGTGCATTTCACGCTTGATGCTTCGTTGCAATCCCTCGCCGTAGCGCTGCTACTGTCTTCGGGATTGACGCCTTGCCTCAACCGCCCATCTGCGATGGGCTGCGCGAGCTGCACTGTCTGATAAGTCCTTTGCTGCCCAGTGGTTGGTGAAGGCATCGCACACTCGGCATGTGGTTTCGGCCCCGTGCCGTTTTGTTTTGGGTGAAAGGATTTTTTCATGCGGGATTACGACGACGAGCCCATGCAACGCCCCAAGTGGCTGGGCTGGCTCATCATCATCGGCATGGTGGCAGTGGTGTTGGGTTTGCTGAACTTGGGCGTGCGCCTGTACATTGGCACGCCTGCAGATCAAAGCACCGCCCAGCGTATGCAGGAGATGGTGCAGCAACGCCCTGCGCTGGCCCAAGGCCAGGCCTATATGGATGGCAGCGATTGCATGCGTTGCCACGGCATTGACCGCAAGTTTGTTGGCCCCAGCTTTTTGCAGGTGGCGGATAAATACCGGGGACAAAACGATGCCACAGCCTATATTGCGCGCAAGATTCGTGAAGGCAGTGTGGGCGTGTGGGGCAACACCATCATGCCGCGCCACCCCCAAGTGACGCAGGAGCAAGCCGAAGGTATGGCGGACTGGATTTTGGCTATCCCGCCCAAAACCGGGGAATAGAGCTGTCCCACCCGGCTGGCCGCGCTCAGACAAGGCCCGAAGTTTCCTCTGGTGCTTCGGGCTTTTTTGCGTCTAAATCTGGATGTTTGCAATAAGGCTGTGCAAAAGTCTGTATGTGTGCATGATTTTTGCCAGGAGCGCGGTGCTACCGGGCTTGGCATCGATGTGCAGCAAGGCGCACACAAAACAAGCGTGCAAGAGGGTGTAAGTGCATGCTTTGTGTCGAGAGCTTGGGTAATCCCTAGGATCGTGCTTTTGAAACGATATGGCTGCCAGCGTCAAGCACGGGGAGTGCAACGCAGTGGCCACACAAAGGTTTGGCATGCAGTGGTTACGAACCAAAAGCGTCGCGCAGGCATTGGCGGATGCCGATGAGCCCGGGCGCCAGCTCAAGCGCACCTTGGGCACTTTCGACTTGATCATCATGGGCCTGGCAGTGGCTGTGGGGGCAGGTATTTTTTCGGTGGGCGCACGCGCTGCAGGCACATTTGCGGGTCCCGCCGTGATCTTCTCGTTTGTGATTGCGGCGTTCACGTGTGCGCTGGCCATCATGTGCTATGCCGAGTTTGCCTCCAAAGTGCCGGTTACTGGCAGCGCCTACACCTATACCTACCTGACGCTGGGTGAGGGGCTGGCGTGGATCATTGGCTGGAATTTGCTGCTGGAGATGATTTCCGCCGCCGCCGTGATTGCCAAGTACTGGGGCATTTACCTGAGCACGGTGTTTGCGACGGCGGGCCTAGATATTCCTTCCACCGTACAGCTGGGCGGGCTGACCATGTACTGGGGGCCGTTTTTGGTGGTGGCGGTGTTTACCGTGCTGCTGATGGTGGGCACGCAAGTGTCAGCCCAGGTGAACAATGTGTTTACGCTCATCAAAATTGCCATCACGTTGTTTGTGATTGTGGTGGGCTTCACCTACATGAACACGGACAACTTCTCGCCCTTCATTCCGCCGTCTCAGCCGCCAGTGGTGGGCCATGGCGTGAGTGGCGATGTCTGGGGGCAGCCCATGCTGGCGTGGCTGTTTGGTGCAGCGCCCAGCCAGTACGGTTGGCTGGGTGTGATCTCCGGCGCATCGCTGGTGTTCTTTGCCTTTTTGGGCTTTGACATCGTGGCCACTTCGGCCGAAGAAGTAAAAGACCCGCAGCGCACCTTGCCGCGTGGCATTTTGGGCGGCCTGGCTTTGGTGACGGTGCTCTACATTTTGGTCACGCTGGCGTTGACCGGCATGGTGCCCTATACCGAGTTGGCCAAGGCCGAGAACCCCTCGCTGGCCACCGCATTCGTGGCGGTGGGGGCTGACTGGGCTGCGCAAATCATTGCGATGGGTGTGCTGGTGGGGATGACGACAGTGGTCATGGTGCTGCTGATGGGCAGCTCTCGCGTGCTGCTGGCGCTGTGCCGCGATGGCCTGCTGCCACGCAGCTGGGGCGTGACATCGGCCACGCGCAAAACCCCCATGCGCTTGCAAATTGCGGTGGGCGTGGTGGTGGCGGTTTTGGCAGGCTTTACCAAGGTGGAGCTGCTCGAAGAGATGATCAACATCGGCACCTTGTCGGCCTTTGTGCTAGTCAGCCTGGGCGTGCTGGTGCTGCGCAAAAAGAATCCCGGCGCGGGCGGCTACCGCGTGCCGTTGGGGGGCGTGCTGCCGGTGCTGTCTGCCGTGCTGTGCGTGTATTTGATGCTGAACCTGACCACCTTGACCTGGGTGCGCTTTGTGGGCTGGATGGCACTGGGGGTGGTGATTTATGTCTGCTACGGCATGCGCCACTCGCGTTTGGCGCAGCCGCAGCAAGATCGCCGCCAGGCTCAATAAAAAATGAGCTGCTTGCGCAAATAAATAATAGGTTTCAGTATAAAAAGTATCTGAATCGATTGATATTGAAGCGCTAGCAGCTATTAATTTTTAAACCCGGTGCAGGTCAATCGCACCGGGTTTTTTCATGGGTGTTTGTTTTACAGTGGTGGCCAAGGAGTGTTTGCATGATTCCCACTGCTGCTGGGCCTGACGGCCAGCCCCGTTGCCAATGGTGCTTGGCCACCGACCGCTATATCCACTACCACGACCATGAATGGGGCTTTCCGGTGGCGGACGACCGGCGGCTGTTTGAAAAGATCAGCCTGGAGGCTTTCCAGTCCGGCCTGAGCTGGTACACCATCTTGGTCAAACGCGAACACTTTCGCGCGGCGTTTGCGCAGTTCGACTTTCACCAAGTGGCACAGTTTGGTGCAGCCGATGTGCAGCGCTTGCTGCAAGACGCGGGCATTGTGCGCCACCGCGGCAAGATTGAAGCCGTGATCCACAACGCCGCCCGCGCGGTGGAGATGGTGGCGCAAGAAGGCTCGCTGGCTGCTTTCTTTTGGCGCTACATGCCCACCACGCCCAGCGACGGCACGGTGCTGCAGGCGCACACCGCGCAGTCCCAGGCTTTGGCCAAAGCGCTCAAACAGCGGGGGTGGAAGTTTGTCGGCCCCACCACGGCTTATGCCTTCATGCAATCGATGGGCATGGTGAACGACCATGCCCCCGAGTGCGTCACGCGGGTGGCGGTGGAGGCGATGCAACAAGATTTTCAACTTCCGCGGTAAGTCGCGGCCATAACAAAGCCCCGCAGCTTTGCAGCGTGCGGGGCTGGGTCAAAAGCGTTGAAAAACAGCTTACAGCGTCTTAAACACCTCACGCGCCGCGTCTACCGTGCGCGCAATGTCTTCCTCGGTGTGGGCGCTGCTCACAAAGCCGGCCTCGTACAGCGCCGGGGCGAAGTAGTGACCGCGCTCCAGCATGCCGTGGTAGAACTTGTTGAACAGCGCACCGTCGGTCTTCATCACCGCGTGGTAGGTGCTAGGCAGCTCCGGCAGCAGGTAAAAACCGAACAGGCCGCCTTGCCAGTCGATGCTAAAGGGAACGCCTGCCGCATCGGCTTCGGCTTTGAGCCCCTGCATCAGGTGGCCGGTCTTGAGGTGCAGGTCCGCGTGGAAGCCCGGCTGGCTGATCAGCTCCAGCGTCTTGAGGCCGCAGGCCGTGGCAATCGGGTTACCCGACAGCGTGCCGGCTTGGTAGACCGGGCCCAGGGGCGAGAGTTTTTCCATGATGGCGCGGCGGCCGCCAAACGCGGCCATGGGCATGCCACCGCCAATGACCTTGCCCAGCACAGTCAGGTCTGGCACAAAGCCCTCGATCTGCTGGGCGTAAATGCTTTGTGCGCAGCCCAGGGCGACGCGAAAGCCCGTCATCACCTCGTCGTAGATCATCAGCGCGCCGTGCTCTTGCGTCAGCTCACGGATGCGGCGGGTGAATTCTACGGAAGCGCGCACAAAGTTCATGTTGCCGGCGATCGGCTCCAGGATCACGCAGGCCACTTCGCTGCCGATCTTGGCGAAGGCTTCTTCCAGCTGGGCGACATCGTTGTACTCCAGCACGATGGTGTCTTTGACCACATCGGCAGGTACGCCTGCCGAGGAAGATGAGCCAAAGGTGGCCAGCCCCGAGCCTGCTTTGACCAGCAGCGAGTCGGCATGGCCGTGGTAGCAGCCGTTGAACTTGATGATCTTGTTGCGGCCCGTGTAGCCGCGCGCCAGGCGCAGTGCGCTCATGCCCGCTTCGGTGCCAGAGGAAACCATGCGCACCATTTCCATCGACGGCACGAGCTCACGGATTTTTTCGGCCAGTACGACTTCGCGCTCGGTGGGCGCGCCAAAGCTAAAGCCTTCAAGCACGGCGGCTTGCACGGCTTGCAGCACCTCGGGGTGGCCGTGGCCCAGAATCATCGGCCCCCAGGAGCCGATGTAGTCCACAAATTGCTGATCGTTCGCATCCCAGAAATAAGGGCCTTGGGCGCGCTTGACGAAACGGGGCGTGCCGCCCACAGCGTTGAAAGCACGCACGGGCGAGTTCACGCCGCCAGGAATCACGCCTTTGGCGCGCTCGAACAATGGTTGATTCAGGTCAGTGTTTTGTGTCATGAGAAGGCATCACAAAGCCCTCAAGGGGCGGTGGGTTCCCCTCGGCGGAGGGGAGTTCAGGCAGTGTTTGCGCGGTATCTTCGCCGCTTTCCGCAGCGTCAGCACCTTCTTCGGGCTGCGCCCAGAACATACGGTCGGGTATGAGTTGACCCATGCCCGGTCTGAAACCACTGCCCAGGCTGCGGTCCAGATACTCCAGCGCCTCTTGGGCTGCCGCACCCAAATCGTTGCCCGCAGCGAGCAACGCCGTCAGCGCCGCAGAGAGGGTGTCGCCCGCACCGAGAAAGCTGCCATCGAACAGCTCGAACTTGCTGCTGCCTATGACGGTTTCTGTCGAAGCCAGTACGTTGTCGATGTGTTGCTCGGGCAAAGGGATGCCGGTGACCAGCACAAAGGGCACATCCAGGGCCTCGGCAGCCTTGGCGATGTCCCGGGCGCTGGGCGGGCGGCTTTGCGACCAGTCTGGCAGCAGCCAGCGGCTGAGCGTTCCGTGGTTGCCAACCAACACCGAGGTTTGAGGCATGACAAGAGCCTGGAAGGCATCCAGGTACTCTTCCAGCCCATCGCCTTGCCACCAGGACAAGTCGGGCATGTAACTGACGATAGGAATATCGGGGTAGTCACTGGACAGCTCGGCAATCGCCGCCAGGTTGGCGGGGCTGCCAGCAAAGCCGACCTTGATGGCGCGCACGGGGATGTCTTCCAGTACGGTGCGGGCTTGGTCGGTGATCAATTCGTCGTCGAGGGCCGTGTGCGAAAACACATGGCTGGTGTCGCGCACCACGACGCCCGTGACCACCGTCACAGGGTGGCCACCGACGGAAGCGATGGTGGTGATGTCCGCAGCCAAGCCGCCTGCGCCACTGGGGTCACAAGCGTTGAAACACATCACGCACATCGGCTGTGCGAGCACGGTTTCGGTGTTGTCGGGGGGGATTTTTGCAGTTGGAACTGCTGGGGGCTGAAATGCCATGCGTTGTCCCAATGACCGCCTCTCTGTCAAGAGGGGGTGGTAGGTGCCTAGATACAATCATTGCATTCTATTGGAAGCGACTTTAAGCTGTGACTGACCCTAAAACTTGGATGTGTTTGATTTGTGGCTGGATGTACGACGAAGCGGTGGGCGACCCCGAACACGGCATTCCAGCAGGGACCCGCTGGGAAGATGTGCCGCAAGACTGGACATGCCCGGAATGTGCGGTCGGCAAAGCAGACTTTGAAATGGTCGAAATTTAAGAGGGAGACAGGTGCTCAACAGCCCTGTCGGGGGATTTTTCACAACCCAAGGGGCGGTTCAAATTGAGTACAGCCGGAGCATCTTTCAAAGTGTTGGTGGTGGATGACAGCAACACCATTCGACGTAGTGCTGAAATTTTTCTGAAGCAAGGCGGCCATGAAGTGCTGCTGGCCGAAGATGGCTTTGATGCCTTGGCGAAAGTGAATGACTTTCAGCCGCAGCTCATCTTCTGCGACATTCTGATGCCGAAGCTGGATGGCTATCAGACTTGCGCCATCATCAAACGCAACGCACATTTTTCTGATACCCCCATTGTCATGCTCTCGTCCAAAGACGGTGTCTTTGACAAAGCGCGAGGACGCATGGTGGGCTGCCAAGATTACCTGACCAAGCCATTTACCAAAGACCAATTGCTGCAGGCTGTCCAGCAGTTTGGCAAGGTGACGTCTGCAGCGATTTGATTTAAAGACCAAGAGAGGAGAGGGGCATGACCATTCAAAAAGTACTGGTGGTGGATGACTCAAAAACGGAGTTGATGTTTTTGACGGATTTGCTGCAAAAACAGGGCTATCAAGTGCGCACGGCGGAGAATGCCCAAGAAGCATTGGCTCGACTGGGCGAAGAAAAGCCAGATCTCATCTTGATGGATGTGGTGATGCCTGGGCAAAACGGCTTTCAGCTCACACGTGCGATTGCCCGCGACCCGAAATATGCAGGGCTGCCCATCATCATGTGCACCAGCAAGAACCAAGAAACGGACCGTGTGTGGGGGCTGCGCCAAGGCGCCAGCGACTACATCACCAAACCGGTCAACCCCACCGAATTGCAATCCAAGATCGCGGCGCTGCAAAGCGCCTGAGTTGAACTGCTATGGCAAATCGACAAGCGCTGCGTGAACTGCAGACTCGCTTGGCCGACCGCCTGCAGGCGGCGCGCACCAATACCTCTCAAGGTGCGAGCTGGCTGGCAGTGCAGGTGGCTGGGCATAACTACTTACTGCCGCTGGAGCAAGCGGGTGAAATCTTCTCTTGGCCTGATGTGCTGCGCGTGCCCTATACCAATACATGGTTTTGGGGCGTTGCCAATTTGCGGGGCAGTTTGGTCGGTGTGGTGGATCTGGGTACGTACTTGGGCCATCCCATCGAACGCACCGAGCAGTCTTTGCAGGAAGTGAGCTTGCTCGTGGTCAATCCGGCACTCCAGGTGAATGTGGCCTTGGTGGTGGACAGGTTGTTGGGTTTGCGTGGCGCCGATGACTTTATCTCTACAGCCATTGAGCCAGCGCAGGATGCGCCCCAAGCCTCGGCGGGTATCGTCGCAGCCAGTTATACCGATAGTGCAGGTGGGAGTTGGCAAGTTTTGCAGTTGCACCAATTGGTGCAATCTCCAGACTTCCTCAGTATTCGCATCTGATCGTTTTGATTCTTCGAGGTTGAGCATGTCTTTAGTCCAGCAGATCAGCAGCATTTTTCGTCGTAAAAACAGCGATAAAGATGAGGGAGTGGAGGTGGTAGGCGCAGACGATGCCACCCAGCAAACGCTGACGGCCGATACGCTGCAAAGCGTGCAAGATACCGGTTTGATGGATGACTTGCTGGTAGAGCAAGGTACCATCGATGTGCCGCTGATGGGCCCCGCGCCTGCAGCCACCCACCAGCGTCGTTTGTTGACCATGCTGGCTTTGGGGGTCGTGCTGTTGGCGTTGGTGGCGGGCTGGGTGCTCCAGCAAGCGGACCGTTCAGCCAAACAGTTGGCGGCGACAGGCCAATCACTGATGCAGTCGCAGCGCTTGGCCAAGTCGGTGACGCAGGCCCTGCTGGGTAAGGACCAGGCGTTTACAGAACTCAAAGACAGCGCGACGGTGCTTGGGCGCAATGTCCGCGCCTTGACCCAAGGGGATGCTGAGCTGGGGGTGCAAAGCGTGGATGCTGCTTTGGAGCAGGATTTGGGCTCGGTAAGCACCTTGGCGCAGCGGGCTGAAAAGAATGCCCAGGCAGTTTTGGCACAAAAAGCAGTGCTAACCCAGGCTGGTGATGCACTGCGTGCTATCAATCGTCAGTCATCTAGCTTGCTGGAGCTGGCTGAAGCGGTGGCCAACAGCAAGCTGCAATCTGCGGCTTCGGCCCCTGAAATTGCGGCCTCTAGCCAGCTTTTGATGCTGACACAGCGTATTGGCAAATCAGCCAATGAGTTTCAAACCATTGACGGTGTCAGCCCGGAAGCCGTGTTCTTGCTGGGGCGTGACTTGAACTCTTTCAAAGAGCTGGCCGATGGCCTGCTCAAAGGGAGTGCAGACCTGCGCTTGCCTGCCGCGCGTGACCCTCAGGTGCGCGATCAACTGCTGGCCATGCTGGAAGAGTATGAGCAAACCCGCACGCAAGCTGCATCGATTTTGAGCAACCTGCAAGGGCTGGTTGCGGCGCGTGAAGCGCAGAACTCCATCATTGCCGACAGCGAGCCCTTGCGCACCCAGCTGGAAAACTTGCAGCAAAAGCTGTCGGAGCAGGCTGGTATGTCGGCAGGCCAGATGGCGATTTTGGTGATTCTAGGTCTGTTCGTCGTGGCTTGCGGTGTCGGTATTTCACGCGTGCAGTTGCTTGATAGCCGCCAGCGCCAAGCGCTGGCGGAGCAGCAGCAACGCGATGCGCGTCACCAAGAGCAAGAAGCCAAGCGTGTCAATGATGCGAACCAGGCGGCGATTTTGCGATTGATGAACGAGTTGCAAAACGTGGCGGAAGGGGACTTGACCCAGGAAGCCACGGTGACGGAAGACATCACGGGGGCGATTGCTGACTCGGTGAACTACACGGTGGAAGAGCTGCGTTTGCTGGTGGGCAGTGTGCAGAACACGGCGCAGCGTGTGGCGCAGACGACCGCGCAGGTGGACAGCACTTCGTCCGAGTTGCTCGCGACTTCGGCGGAACAATTGCGCGAAATTCGTGAAACGGGTCAGTCAATTCTGGAGATGGCCGCGCGCATCAATACGGTGTCCAGCCAGGCCCAGGAATCGGCAGCGGTGGCCCGCCAATCGCTGCAGGCGGCTGAACAAGGTCAGCATGCCGTGCAAAACACGATTGGTGGTATGAATGCCATTCGTGACCAGATTCAGGAGACTTCCAAGCGCATCAAACGCCTGGGCGAGTCCTCGCAAGAAATTGGCGAAATTACCGAACTGATTTCCGACATTACCGAGCAAACCAACGTCTTGGCGCTCAACGCCGCCATCCAAGCGGCCTCGGCCGGTGAAGCCGGGCGTGGCTTCTCGGTGGTGGCAGAAGAAGTGCAGCGTTTGGCGGAACGTTCCGCCGATGCAACGCGCCAGATCTCTGCCTTGGTGAAAACCATTCAGACCGACACCCAAGATGCGGTCGCGGCGATGGAGCGTTCCACCCAGGGCGTGGTGGAAGGGGCGCGCCTGTCGGACTCAGCGGGTACTGCTTTGACTGAAATTGATAGCGTCTCGCGCAGGCTGGCTGAGCTGATTGAGCAGATTTCACACACCGCCCAGAGTGAAGCAACATTGGCCAATGATGTGGCTGGCAATATTCAGCACATTTTTGCAGTGACGGAGCAAACGGGCGATAGCACGCGCACTACGGCAGAGCAGGTGCGTGACTTGGCGCATATGGCGGAAGAGCTGCGTCAATCGGTTTCCCGATTCAAGATTGGTTGAGTTTCTGACTTTCGATTGCACCAAGGATTTCGGCTGAAACATGCCAAGGATGGACGATGTCACCCACTGAAGTCACTGCTCCAACGGGACATGTCTCCCATGGGGAACAAGATTTAGGCCCATTGGCATGGGTGCTGGAGGAGTTGCGCAAATCATTGGACGCAGCCGTGAAAGCCACCCGCCGGTTTGTGCGCGAAGCGCAAGAGGCGAGTCATTCCGATCTGGGGGCATTGGACAGCAGCCCTTTGCGCACGGCCAAACAACAGCTGCACCAGTCCAGTGGTGCGCTGGAAATGGTGGGCATGCCGCAACCCGCACTGCTGCTGCGCGCCATGGAAACGGCTTTGCAGCACTATGTGCAAAATCCTGCCGACTGCACAGAAGCGGTGGCGCAGACGCTGGAGACAGCCAGTTTTGCTTTGCTGGAGTTTCTGGATGCCATCTTGGCAGGCAAGCAAATTTCCTCGGTGGCTTTGTTTCCGCAGTACCGCGACGTGCAGGCCCTGTATGGCAATCAGGGCAAGGTACATCCTGCGGATTTGTGGCCGATTGAGCGCAGACTCCGAGATCCGCAGTTGCCTCACTCGGTAGCCCCTCTGGACTATGGCCCAGAGCAGCGCAAAGTGTTAGATGCTGCGGTGCTGCAGATCGTCAAAGGGCAAGAGGTTGCTGCTGCCAGCGCGCGCATGCGTGACGTGTGTATCGGCTTTGCCCAAGCGCAGGCAGAGTCCGCCATGCGCATTTTCTGGAAGGTTGCCGCAGCCCATTTTGATGCGATGGCCCATGGGTTGCTCAAGGCGGACATCTACACCAAGCGCGTTGCCTCCCGTGTGCTGATGGTGTCGGTGGCTTTGGCCAAGGGCGATCCTGTGGCGCCAGAACGCTTGCTGCAAGACATGCTGTTTTTCTGTGCGCAAGCCGCGTCGAGCCCCGAGGCTGCACACGCTGCGTCTGTATGGCGTGCGGTGTACGACACATTTGGCCTGCAGCGCCATCATGCGGTCAACTATGAACAGCCGCGCTTTGGGCGTTTTGATCCTGCGTTGCTGGCACAAGCCCGCAAACGCATCGCCTCAGCCACTGAGTTGTGGTCTGCTTTGGCGGGGGGGGATGTACAAAAAATCAAACCCGCCGTGGATCAATTCAGCCTGGTGGCGGATTCACTGAGCAAGTTGCACCCCGACAGCCAGAATCTGGCCAAGGCATTGATGCAGGTGATGCATGCGGTGGCCACACGCGGGCAGCCTCCTTCGGCAGAAGTGGCCATGGAAGTTGCGACGTCGGTGTTGTACTTGCAGGCTGCGTTTGCTTCTTTGGATTTGGCCGATGAAGCCATGGCCTCCCACGGTGCCACGCTGGCGCAACGCTTGACCGCGGTGCTGGCAGGCGAGACGACCCAGCCTTTAGAGCCTTGGATGGAGCAGCTGTACCGCCAGGTGAGCGACCAGCAAACCATGGGCAGTGTCGTTGGGGAACTTCGAGGCACGCTGGCTGAGGCTGAAAAACTGTTGGATCAGTATTTCCGCAACCCCGGTGACCGCTCGATGCTGGGGGCTGTGAGTGTGCATTTGGCGCAAATGAGGGGTGTGCTCTCGGTGCTGGGGCTTGATCAAGCATCGCTGGCCATGGTGCGTATGCGCCAGAACGTAGAGCGTTTGCAGCAAGAGGCGGTGCCCGAGGACGAACAGCGTGTGCTGTTTGAAAAAATGGGCAATAGCCTGGGCGCGTTGGGTTTTTTGATCGACATGCTCAGCTACCAGCGCAATATGGCGCGCAAGCTGTATGAGTTTGACGAAGAGGCTGGAGAGCTCAAGCTGCTGATGGGGCGCGTGCGCGTGCGTGCCAGCGACAGCGTGGAGCAAAAGCCGGTACAAGACGTGGTGCAAGCACGCGTGGAGCAAATTGCGCAACCCGTGATTTTGCAAAGACCGCAAGCACCCGCAACGCCTGCGCCGTTATCTGTGCCAGTGCCCTCAGAGACGATGGCCGAGCCGCAGCCTGCGCCCCAACTTGAGGAGCGCGAGCTACCGGTAGCGCCTGCACCTGCGGCGTCACCGTGGCCTGTTGCGTCTCAGGAGGCGCCGCTGCAGGTCGCTCCCGAAGATACGGACAGCGAACTGCTGCAAATCTTCCTGGAAGAAGCGCGGGAAGTGATCAGCAACGGCCGGGCCGCTTTGCAGGCCTTGGCGCAAGAGCCCGCCAATCTTGCCGAGCAAACAGTGTTGCGCAGAGCATTTCACACGCTCAAAGGCAGCTCCCGCATGGTGGGGTTGGAGGAGTTTGGCCAAGCGGGCTGGGCGATGGAGCAAATGCTCAACGCATGGCTGGCGGAGCAAAAAGCCATGCCCGCTGCCATGCAGACCCTGTCACTCGATGCCTTGAATGGTTTTGAAGCATGGGTGGATGCGATTGAAGCCGGTGCGGCACACCAGTGGCAATCCGCGCCTTTTCGTGCCAGTGCCGATGCCATGCGCCTGGATGAGCGCTGGATTGCGCTGGATATGTCGGCGGTGCAAGGCTTGGCTGCTTCGGCCATTGCTGAGCCTGTGGCGGTATTGGATGATGCACAGCAATCTGCTGCAGAGACGTTGACATTGGTGCCGCCGCTTGCTGATGATGCCCCGATGCCCCAGGAGGTGGCGCAGCCAGTGCAGCATCCTGCCGAAGCCGAAGCCGAAGC
>NZ_DLTI01000026.1:38408-156584 GCF_002501455.1 Comamonas sp. UBA7840
GCCGAAGCCGAAGCCGAAGCAGAAGCAGAAGCAGAAGCAGAAGCAGAAGCAGAAGCAGAAGCAGAAGCCGTGTTGCCCGTAGCGCCGGCAGTGGAAGATGCGGGCTTATCGCTCAATCTGGAGGAGCTTGCCAGCACGGACCAGCAGGCGTCACAAGACGCCGCACTGTGGTCGCAAGCCGCTGCAGCCGATGTGCCGCAAGCGGAAGAAATCAGTTTTGAGGAATTTGATGCGCTGTTGCAAACAGCGGGGGATGGCATTTCGGCCCCCATTTTGCCGCCCGCAGACCGTGAGCCTCAGGCGCCGGTGGACATGGTTCCAGCGAATGTGCAAGAAGAGTTGGCTGCGCAGCCAGATCCAGCACAGGCGCCGCCTGAGGAAGTGGCAGAACCAGTGTCGGTTGTGCACCAAGCTGGGGTCTCTGCACAAGAGGCGCAAGAGCTGTCTTCGGGCATGAAGCAAGTGGGCGACTTGTCCATTTCCTTGCCTTTGTTTAATGTCTATCTGGGCGAAGCAGAGGCATGGTCGTACCGTTTGCTCGATGCGCTGACGGCATGGCAAGAAAACCTGGATGAAGCCCAGCCTGACATGGTGGGTGCCTGGGCGCATTCCTTGGCGGGCAGTTCTGCTACCGTCGGTTTTGCCGCACTGTCAGACCTGGCGCGCAAGCTGGAGCATGCTTTGCAGCATGTGGCAAGCCAACGCCAAGGTGATAAAGATCAGGTGGCATGTTTTGTCCGTGCCGCCGAAGAAATTCGTGGGGTGCTGCACCAGTTTGCTGCGGGGTTCTTGCCCACGGTATCTTCAGAGGTGGTGGAGGCGCTGCAGCGGATCTTGGATGCCGAGGCAGGTGCCAGTGCCGTAGAGCCCGCAGCCAGCGTGCAGTCCGACGCGCAAGCCTCAGCGGGGCTGGAGGCTATGGCAGCGGTGGATACAGCGATGGCCCGCACCGTGGATCTGGAGGATGCTGGTGACGATGATATCGACGCCATTGATGTCATTGACCCTGACTTGTTCCCCATCTTCGAAGAAGAGGCCATGGAGTTGCTGCCTACGCTGGGGGCGGCCATGCGCGAGTGGGGGGCGCATCCCACGCGTCTGGAAGCACGCAGCACCTTGCTGCGTGCGCTGCACACCCTCAAGGGCAGTGCGCGTTTGGCGGGAGCCATGCACATGGGAGAGATGGCGCACCGTCTGGAGTCGGCACTCGAAGCGCTGGACGTTGATACCGTCACCACAGAGCAGATTGAGCCCCTGTTTGTGCGCTTGGATGCCATTGAGGCCGATTTCAACGTACTGCGTGCGCTGGGCGAGGCGGACAGCGATCCCCTCAAGGTGGAACCTGCAGCGGCGCAAACATTGCCTGCGGCGGACGCCGCACCTGCTGCTGTGCCGCACAGCGACAACCCAGCTACCTTTGCCCCGTCGTCCAACCCCGTGCCCAGCTTGGCTCCAGCAGCCCTGTCGGGTGTGTACAAGCCCGCACTGGCAGCGGCGGTGCGCCACCACACGCAACCAACGGTGCGTGTGCGTTCGCAACTGCTGGACCGCCTGATCAACGAGGCGGGGGAGGTCATGATTGCCCGCTCGCGTCTGGATGAGCGGGTGGGTGGCATCAAAGCGTCGTTGAACGATTTATCTGCAAACTTGGACAAACTGCGCCAGCAACTGCGCGATATCGAGGTGCAGGCCGAGTCGCAAATGCAGTCGCGCATGCAACTGTCCAAAGAGGCCGGGGCCGACTTTGACCCGCTCGAGTTTGACCGCTTTACGCGTGTGCAGGAGCTCACACGGATGATGGCGGAGTCGGTGAATGACGTTGCCACCGTGCAGCGCAATTTGCAGCGCGACGTAGCCTGTGCGGAAGACGACTTGATTGCCCAGGGCCGCCAGGCACGTGATCTGCAGCGAGATTTGCTGCGCACACGCATGGTGGAGTTTGATTCCATTGCCGAGCGTCTGTATGCCGTGGTGCGCTTGACGGCCAAAGACACGGGCAAACAAGTCAAGCTGGACTTGTCCGGTGGCACGATTGAAATGGACCGTGGCGTGCTTGAGCGCATGGTGCCTGCGTTTGAACACTTGCTGCGCAACTGCGTGGACCACGGCATTGAACAGCCTGCGCAGCGCCAGCAAGCGGGCAAGCCTGCGACGGGAACCATCAGCATCCAGGTGCAGCAAGCGGGCAATGATGTGGCCGTGACCTTCCAGGACGACGGTGCAGGTCTGGATGTGGCGCGCATTCGCCAAAAAGCGCTGGAGCAGGGCCTGATTACGCCCGAGGAGGCCGTGGATGCGGCGCGCGCCGCGCAACTGGTGTTCATGCCCGGCTTCACCACGGCCCAGCAACTGACCGATGTTTCTGGTCGCGGCATTGGCATGGACGTGGTGCGCTCGGAAGTGCAGGCC
Source organism: Comamonas sp. UBA7840 (assembly GCF_002501455.1). Lineage (NCBI taxonomy): Bacteria > Pseudomonadati > Pseudomonadota > Betaproteobacteria > Burkholderiales > Comamonadaceae > Comamonas > Comamonas sp. UBA7840. The sequence goes on from NZ_DLTI01000026.1 coordinate 40,818, forward strand.
TTGGGCGGCCGTATTGAAACCGAGACAGAACCAGGTAAGGGCTCGGCCTTCCGCCTGGTGTTGCCTTTGACCACCGCAGTAACACAGGTGGTCATGCTGCGGGCGGGAGACTTTGCGGTGGGCGTGCCCGCCAGTTTGGTGGAGATGGTGCGCCGGGTGCACCTGCCGGAGCTGGAAGCTGCGTACCACAGTGGTGTGCTGGTGGATGGCGATGAGCGCATACCGTTTTACTGGGCCGGTGCGGTGTGGAGCCAGTCGCCGCGCAGTGTGGATGTGGGTGTAGGAAAAACCCGCCCGGTGATTATTTTCCGCAGCGCATCGCAGCGCATTGCACTGCACGTGGATGAAGTGCTGGGGCACCAGGAAGTGGTGGTCAAGAACTTGGGGCCGCAAATGTCGCGCTTGCCGGGGCTGACGGGTATGTCGGTGCTGGCATCGGGTGCGGTGGTGCTGATTTACAACCCCGTGGCGTTGACGGCTGTGTATGGCGACAAAATTCGCCAGTTGGGCGAAGGCTTGCCTGCGCTGCTGGACGAGCCAACAGCCAAGCAGCTGCAGCGCGCAGCGCAGCCGCAGGAGCCCGTCTCCGGCCTGGTGGCTGCCAGCCAGGTGCCTCTGGTGATGGTGGTGGATGACTCCATCACCGTGCGCCGCGTTTCCCAGCGCTTGTTGCAGCGTGAAGGCTACCGGGTGGTGACGGCTGCCGATGGCCTGCAGGCGCTGGAGAAGCTGCAGGGCGAGGTGCCATGTGTGGTGTTGTCGGACATTGAAATGCCGCGCATGGATGGCTTTGACTTGCTGCGCAATATCCGTGCGCAGCAAGCGCTGCAACAGCTCCCCATCATCATGATCACCTCGCGCATCGCGCAAAAACACCGTGACCATGCGATGGAACTGGGGGCCAACCATTACCTGGGCAAGCCCTATTCGGACGAAGAACTCATGGGGCTGGTGCACCACTATGCGCTCGGCAAGCCCTTGCCAGCGGCGTCTGGTGCGGCACCGATCGCGGCAGCGCTGTCTGCAGCAGGAGCTTCCAGCGACGATTAAGACGCTGCCGTATTAAAAAAAGAGAGCTGCTGGCGCTTGTTTTGATTGGTTTTCAGATATGAATCATGCTGAAATCCTTTTTTAACAAGCGCCAGCAGCTCTCTTTTTATGTGTTCCCGTTGTATGCGGCTGCCCCTCAGGGGCAAATGCGGGAGTGTGAGCGTGGCCGTGGTTCGTCGCTAAAATACGCAGTTATGCCCGCTGAATCTGCGCCTATCAATTTGACGCACCACTTCCTGATCGCCATGCCCGGTCTGGAGGATGAGTCCTTTTCCCGCAGCGTGGTGTATTTGTGTGAGCACAACGAGCGCGGCGCGCTCGGGCTGATCATCAACAAGCCCTCCACGCTGAGCCTGCAATCCCTGCTGAGCAAGATCGATCTGCCCCTGGGGCGCGAAGACCTGCAAGCAGATATGGTCTTGCGCGGTGGCCCCGTGCAAACCGATCGTGGCTTTGTGCTGCACGACCCCATCATCATCGCAGGTGCCAAGGAGGATGAGTCCGCCTACGCCTCGACGCTGACCATTCCCGGGGGCCTGGAGATGACCACCTCCAAAGACGTGCTGGAAGCGATTGCCCATGGCGCAGGCCCACGCCGTGTGGTGGTCACGCTGGGCTATGCCTCCTGGGGCGAGGGGCAGCTAGAGTCCGAGCTGGGTGAAAACGCTTGGCTGACCGTGAATGCCGACCCCCAAGTCATCTTCGACACGCCCGTGGAAGAGCGCTACAACAAAGCCATGGGCTTGCTGGGGCTGCAGCCCTGGATGCTGTCACCCGAAGCAGGACACGCATGAATTCCGACACTTCGTCCACACGGCCCAGCAATGCTGCTGCGCAGGCCGTGGATTTTCCTGCGCACATCCAGCAGTTCCTAGCCTTTGACTTTGGCACCAAGCGCACCGGTTGCGCCTCGGGCAACCGTGTCTTTGGGGGTGCCAGCCCGCTGCCCACCATCAAGGCCGAGGGCGCGGATGCGCGCTTTGCAGCGGTTGAAAAACTGATCAAGGAATGGCAGCCGCAGGCGCTGGTAATTGGCGTGCCCTATCACCCCGACGGCGCGCCGCATGAAAACACCGTACGTGCGCTGAAGTTTGGCCGCCAGTTGCGCGGCCGCTTCAACCTGCCCGTGTATGAAGTAGATGAGCGCTACAGCACCACCGAGGCTTTGGCCGGTGGTGCCAAAGATGCCGATGCTGCATCGGCCTGCATCATCTTGGAGCAATTTTTGAGGAGTCTTCCATGAGTCTTTCCGCTGGTTCTTTGGTGCTGGACGCCGAAGCCTTGTACAAGGAACTGCTGCGCGGTGTGCGCAGCCTGATGGGCCCCGACACGCAACTGGCCGGCGTGGCCTCGGGCGGCGCCTGGCTGGCCGAGCGCCTGCATAAGGATCTGGGCTTGGCCGGCAAGCCGGGCGTGCTGTCCTCGGCCCTGCACCGCGACGACTTCGCCCAGCGCGGCATGGCGCAAAGCGTGCAGACCCAGCTGGACTTTGATGTGAACGGCGCCGACATTCTGGTGCTGGACGATGTGCTCTACACCGGCCGCACGGTGCGCGCCATCCTCAACGAGTTGTACGACTATGGCCGCCCAGCAAGCGTGCGCCTGGCCGTGCTGGTGGACCGCGGTGGCCGTGAGCTGCCCGTGGCCGCCGAATTTGCCGCCGCGCGTGTGGCGCTGCCCGCCAGCCAGTCGCTGGCATTGGCGCGCACAGAAGACGGCACCTTCCAATTTGAAGTCAAAGAGGCATAACGTGCTGTACAAGCGCAACCCCCAACTGAACAAGAACGGTGAGCTGATTCACCTGCTGTCCACCGAAGGTCTGTCCAAGGACATCCTGACCCACATCCTGGACACGGCCAGCAACTTCGTCAGCGTGAACGACCGCGAAGTGAAAAAAGTGCCCCTGCTGCGCGGCAAGAGCGTGTTCAACCTGTTCTTTGAAAACAGCACCCGCACCCGCACCACCTTCGAGATCGCGGCCAAGCGCCTGTCAGCGGACGTGTTCAACCTGGACATCGCGCGCAGCTCGGCCAGCAAGGGCGAGACGCTGCTGGACACCATCGACAACCTGTCGGCCATGGCCGCCGACATCTTTGTGGTGCGCCACAGTGAGTCGGGCGCGCCATATCTGATTGCTCAGCACGTGGCACCCCACGTGCACGTGGTCAATGCCGGTGACGGTCGTCACGCACACCCCACGCAGGGGCTGCTGGACATGTACACCATCCGTCACTACAAAAAAGATTTCTCCAACCTGCGCGTGGCGATTGTGGGCGACGTGCTGCACTCGCGCGTGGCGCGCTCGGACATCCATGCGCTGACCACCCTGGGCGCGGCCGAAGTGCGCGTGGTGGGCCCTCGCACCTTGGTACCTGCCGATTTGGCCAGCATGGGCGTGCGTGTGTTCCACAACCTGGAAGAGGGCATCAAGGACTGTGACGTCATCATCATGCTGCGCCTGCAAAACGAGCGCATGAGCGGCGCGCTGCTGCCTTCGAGCCAGGAGTATTTCAAGAGCTTTGGCCTGACCGAAAAGCGCCTGGAGCTGGCCAAGCCCGATGCCATCGTGATGCACCCCGGCCCGATCAACCGCGGGGTAGAAATTGACTCTGCCGTGGTCGATGGCCCGCAGGCGGTGATCTTGTCGCAAGTGACCTTTGGGATCGCAGTGCGTATGGCGGTAATGTCCATCGTCGCCGGTAACGAGGCGTAATTGTTTTGATAGCTGTTAGTGCTTGCTGAATAAGCGCTAGCGGCCAATTTGGTGTGAAACCATGAAGATCTTGATTCAAAACGGCCGCGTGATTGATCCTGCACGCGGCTTCGACCAAGTGTGTGATGTGGCGGTGGCTGATGGCCGCGTGGTGGCCATTGGCCCAGCGCCTGCCGGTTTTGAGGCCGAGCGCGTGATTGACGCCAGCGGCCAGTGGGTGCTGCCCGGCCTGGTCGACCTGGCCGTGCGCCTGCGTGAGCCTGGCCATGAGCACGAAGGAATGCTGGCTTCCGAAATGGCCGCCAGCGTGGCCGGTGGCGTGACCAGCCTGGTGTGCCTGCCCGATACCGACCCGGTGCTGGATGAGCAGGGTCTGGTGGAAATGCTCAAGCTGCGCGCCAAGAAGCTGCACCAGTCGCGCCTGTTCCCCATGGGTGCTTTGACCAAGGATTTGAAGGGCGAAGTGCTGACCGAAATGGCAGAACTGAGCGAATCCGGCTGCGTGGCCTTCGGCCAGGCGGACACGCCCCTGTCCAGCATCACCACGCTCAGCCGGGCGCTGGCGTATGCCAACACCTTCGGCTATGCCGTGTGGCTGCGCCCGCAGGACAAGGACTTGGGCAAAGGCGTGGCCGCCAGCGGTGCGCTGGCTACGCGCATGGGCTTGGCGGGTGTATCGGTGGCGGCAGAAACGATTGCCTTGCACACGATTTTTGAGCTGATCCGTGGCTCGCAAACCCGCGTGCACCTGTGCCGCCTGTCCAGTGCTGCCGGCGTGGAGCTGGTGCGCAAGGCCAAGGCCGAGGGCCTGAACGTGACGGCCGACGTGTCCATCAACTCGCTGCACCTGACCGAAAACGATATCGGCTACTTCGACAGCAGCGCGCGCCTGGTGCCTGTGCTGCGCCAGCAGCGTGACCGCGATGCCCTGTCTGCGGCACTGGCCGACGGCACCATCGATGCGCTGGTGTCTGACCACTGCCCGGTGGATGACGACGCCAAGGTGCTGCCGTTTGCCGAAGCGGAACCCGGTGCTACGGGCGTGGAGTTGCTGCTGTCGCTGGCCGTGAAATGGTCGCAAGACAGCAACGTGCCTTTGGCGCGTGCGCTGGAGGTGGTGACTGCGGCCCCCGCGCGCTTGCTGGGCAGTGCGTTGGGAACCTTGCAGGCCAGCCTGGGTCAGTTGGTAGAAGGTGGTGTGGCGGACTTGTGCGTCGTCAACCCGCAGGCTGCCTGGACCGTGGCTGCCGATACGCTGGTCAGCCAGGGCAAGAGCACCCCATTCAATGGCTATGAACTGCCCGCGCGGGTGCAGCTGACGCTGGTCAATGGCCATATCGCTTTTGAGCGCCGGTAACCGGCGGTGCAAAGTGGGCTGTGAGGGGGATGTAGTCGCAACAATGTAAGGAGGAGGGGCCGGATGGCTGGAACTTGGCGTGCAATAGGTCGTTTTGCGCAAATGCTGCGTCATGCATTGCACGGCGTGCGTGTAGCGCGCTGCGAATTTCACCAGTTGGATGCCCTTGCCCAGCAGCGCGCGGTTGAGCGCTGGGCCCATGAATTCTTGCAAGCAGCCGGTGTGGCATTGCGCATTGAAGGCCAGCCCGTCACGCAAGGGCCGGTATTGCTGGTTGCCAATCACCAGTCATGGCTCGACATTCCCACGCTGCATGCTGCGCAGCATTGCCGCTTCGTCTCCAAAGCAGAAATTGCCCGTTGGCCTTTGGTGGGGCGCCTGGCCAGTGCGGCAGGTACGTTGTTTGTGCGGCGCAGCTCCCGCAGAGACACGCAGCGCACTGTGCAAGCCATGGTGCAAGCGCTGGAGCAGGGCGATATTTTGGCGGTGTTCCCCGAAGGCACCGTGGGCACAGGGCGCGAGCTGCTGCCGTTTCACGGCAATATGCTGCAAGCGGCAATCGATGCGGACGTGCCGGTGCAGCCTGTGGCCCTGACCTTCATGGATGCCCGCACCGGGCAAGTCTCGCTGGTGCCGTGCGAGGCTTACTCCGATGAACCCATGTTGCGCAGTTTGTGGCGCACGATTGGCACCGCCCATCTGGTGGCGGTGGTGCGCTACGGCACGCCAGAAAAAGCCCAGGGCCGTGATCGCCGCACTTGGGCGCAAGACCTGCAAGCCCGGGTACAGGCTTTGCGCCAAGTACCTGTGCAGCAAGCTGCGCCCCAGCCGGTTGTGCCACTGCCGCTGACAGTGGCCAAGTAAGCTTGTCCCTTCGCAGCGCGGGTGGGCGCATTGCCCCCGATCTCTGCGAACCTCAGGATCCATGTTCTCAGCGCCCGCAGTGGCGCAAGCAACCAAGGAGACTTTATGAGCAGTTCCACCATCCACGCGGATGTGGCCGTCATCGGTGCGGGCACTGCGGGCATGCACGCCTTCAGCACCGCGCGCCGGGCAGGTGCCAAGGTGGTCATGATCGATCACGGCCCTTTAGGCACCACGTGTGCCCGCGTGGGGTGCATGCCGTCCAAGGCCGTGCTGCATGCCGCCAAACGCTGGAGCACGCTGCAAGCGCTGCTGCCCCCAGGCAGTGCGCTGCCTGGGGGCCACACCACGCCCCAGCAGTTGTGGACGCAGGCGCTGGCCATTCGTGATGAACTGGTGGCAGGCAATGTGCGCCAGGTGCACCAGCTTGCCGCCGAAGACTTGCTGCTTGGCAGCGCCCGCTTTGTATACCAAGACACCGTGGCATTGAGCGATGGCCGTCGCGTGCAAGCACGGGCTTTTATCGTGGCGACAGGCTCTGCAGCGATCAAACCTGCGTCCCTGCAAACAGCGCTGGGTGACGCCTTGATCACCACCGATGAGCTGTTTTATCTGCCCGAGCTGCCCCGCAGCGTAGCGGTAATGGGACTGGGCGCGATTGGCCTGGAGATGAGTGTGGCCTTGCAACGCCTGGGCGTGGATGTGGCGGCCGCAGGCCGCTCTGCCGTGCTTGCCAAAGTGGCAGACCCTGAAGTGGCCCAAGCCGCCAGCACTTATTTTGCGCAGCAGCTTCCTATGGCACTCGGAGAAAAGCAGATCACGGTCACCCGGGCGGAGGACGGCGTGCGGATGCAGGCTGGCAAGCTGGAGCACCGGGCCCAGTACCTGCTGGCAGCGCTGGGGCGTGCGCCGCGCCTGCAGGGGCTGGAGATGGCTCTGGCTGGTGTGCAGCTGGATGACCAAGGGCGCCCAGTCATGGACGCAGCCCAGCCCGGCAGCTTGCGCTGTGCTGGCAGCATGGTGTTTTTGGCGGGAGATTCCGCGCCCGGCCCTGCGCTGATGCATGAAGCCGGCCACGAAGGCACACTGGCAGCGCAGCAAGCCTTGCGCGCGCTGGGTGATGGGGATTGGCCCAACATTGCTGAGCGCCACCGCACCACCCCCATGTCGATTGTGTTCAGCGACCCGGATATTGCCGAGGTGGGCACCCGCTTTGATCGCCTGCCCGCAGATGCGGTGATTGGCACCGTGACCGGCAAGGGCAGCGGGCGCTCCAAAATCATGCAAGCGCCACACCATGTGCTGCGCATGTATGCCGAGCGCAGCACGGGCCGCTTGCTGGGTGCCAGCCTGCTGTGTGAAGGGGGCGAGCACCTGGCCCATCAACTGGCCTGGGCCGTGCAACGGGGCGAAACCGTGGAGGGCATGTTGCAGCTGCCGTACTACCACCCCACCGTGGAAGAAATGATGGACACCGCCTTGCGGGACATGCACCGCAGCCTGCAAAGTGCGTAATGTGGGGCGTGATAATGGATGCGCATAGCAAGCGCTGGGAGGGCACGGGTGATGCGTAAATGGTGGATTCCTTTGGCCGCGTTGTTTGGCGCAACGGGGGTGGGCATGGCGGCGTACGCCTCGCATGGTTTGGGCTTTGTGGCAGACCCTGTAGCGCGTGAAGCCGCGCGTAACACGTTGCAGATGGCCGTGCAGCAGCAAATATTTCATGCCCTGGCACTGCTGGGCGTGGGCATTCTGGCGCTCCAAGGCAGGTGCAACCGTTGGCTGTGTGCGGCGGGGGGGCTGTTTACGCTGGGGGTGTTGCTGTTTGCCGGTCTGATTTATCTGCGCACTTTCACCGGTGTTGAAGCCTTTCGCCCCTTCGTGCCTTGGGGCGGCACTTGCTTGATGCTGGCATGGTTGGCCTTGGGCGTGGGCGGCTACCAAACGGCGCGTGCGGCCACCGAGTGAGTGCACGCAAGCTCTAAACTTGGGCCATGAGCGACATCACCATCTTTCACAACCACCGCTGCAGCAACTCGCGCGGTGCCCTGCAAATCCTGCGTGACCGTGGGATTGAACCCAACATCGTGGACTACATTGCCACACCGCTGACTGCGCCCGAACTGTCAGAGCTGGTGGCGCACATCGGCGTGCCCGTGCGTGATTTGCTGCGCACCAAGGAAGCCCTCTACCAGGAGCTGGGGCTGGACAACACTGCAGTGAGCGATGCGCAGATCATCCTGGCCGTGGCCGAACACCCCGTGCTGCTCAACCGCCCGATTGTGGTGACCCCCAAAGGCGCAAAGCTGTGCCGCCCGCCAGAGACGGTGCAGGAGCTGCTGTAAAACCACAGTCAAAAGATAGACCGCACAGACGATACCGGTGTATTTAAAAAAATAGCTGCCAGCGCTTGTTAAATAATGTTTTCAGATAGAAAAGTGCTGGAAAACAAGGCCAGACAAGCGCTGGTAGCTTTTCTTTTGAAGGTTTTCCAAGTTTTTGAGTGGGCAAAGCGAGGGGTGAAGTCATGTGCAGGCCCAGCGCTGCCAAGCATTTATGCCTTGCCAACCCTATGACTGCAGTCCCTGATAGCAAAGAGCGGTAGAAACATTTGGAAGCCGCTCATTCCCCCTGCTTAAATGAGGCTGGAGCAAGCCTAACGTGATTGACGCAGCGGCCCTTTATGGCCGGAAGACTGCTGGTTGATGAACCAAGTTGTATTAAGCTATATTTCTTTTCCAAGAAGAATAAATAATTTTTTTAATAAGGATATTTTAATTTTTCTTGTTTTTATATTGATTGATTATATTCAATGAATTTTAATAATTAAAAAACTTAAAGAATATGTAAATTTTATTTAAAGCACGTTAAATATAAAAATTTTCAAGTGCTAGAAAATATCATCACATATTTTAAAATCTCACCGTTAGCTGATATAGATTTTTTGTAGCACGGCAGTACGCTATAAATCCGGTATTAATTCCCTTCGAAATTTTAATTATATTGGCTGAGAAAGTTAGCAATTTATGGATTTTGTTCAGCGATTAGCGAGTTGCTCACTTAGGTTGGAAATTCCTCTTGAAAGCCTTCTTTGAAAGAATTGATATATTTATTTAAATAAAAATATGGGAGTATAAATTTTTTATAAAAATATAAAATCAGAAAATAGCTAGAGCAACATGAAAAAAATGTAATGAACGTGCAATCTTGGTGTCATCGTGTGTGGACTAAATTATCCCTGTTCGCTCAACGACTTCGATACAGGATGAACCCATGCGATTGCGCTCCATTAAATCAGTTTGTGGTCTTTTTCTCCTAACTTCAGCCCATGCGTTTGCTGCGTCGCCTGCTCCACTGAATCAAAGCAATATGTCTCTCAATTTGGCAAATGCTTTGGTGGAGGCAACGATGTCGGCATGCCACGCTCAAGGCCGCTCTGCTGTGGCTGCTGTGATTGACCGTGGTGGTCATCTGCTGTCTTTGCAGCGCGATGACAGTGTTGGGCCGCATAACACCGATGCAGCTATCAAGAAGGCATTCACCGCGCTTTCCACCAAGACGCCTTCGCGCATTTTTGCGGAAAACGCACGCAAGAACCCTGAATCCAGCAACCTGAACACGATTGAGAACCTCTTGCTGATCGGCGGCGGCGTGCCCGTGAAAGTGGGCAGTGAAGTCATCGGCGCTATCGGTGTGGGTGGTGCAGGCGGCTCCGTCATTGACGAAGGCTGTGCTTTGGAAGCCATCGACAAAGTGCTGGGCACTTCCAAGTAATTGTTTTTCTGAGTTTCGTTTTCTCTTCAACACCTCAATCCTTAGGAACTTCCATGCAAAAAACCAAACTCCTTATCGGCGGCCTGCTGCTGAATGCAGCCATCGCTACCTCTGCACTGGCTGCATCGAACCCCTTGAGCGTGCACGTACTGAACTTGCAAGACGGCCTGCCCTCGGCGGGTGTCAACGTGACGCTGGAAAAGAAGGTCGATAACAAGTGGGTGCAAATCAGTGAAGGTGTCACCAATGAGCAAGGCCGCATTCCTGCGCTCTACCCCTCCGAATCCATCATGGAAAAGGGTAACTATCGCGTAACCTTCCAGACGGAGGAGTGGTTCAACAAACACAAGACTTCGACCTTCTTCCCAGAAATCCCCGTGATCTTCAAGGCTGATGGGTCGGTGCCTCACTACCACATTCCCCTGCTGCTGAGCCCTTACGGCTTCTCTAGTTACCGCGGCAACTGATTGCAGTTTGGCGAGCGGGCACTGGGTGCGGTAAATCGCAGCGACGATCTGTACAGCAATCGCGGCTTCACCCCAATCACGTTGCAATAGCAACCAGTGATTTGAATTTTTCAAGTGACTGCAGCGGACAGCGCCATGTAGTGTCTATAAGGTGATAGGGCCGCGAAGCACCCGTGCTTCGCGGCCCTTCTTCCGTCTGCAGCCCCACTCCGCAAAACTGCTAGGAACAGTGCCAAGCGCGCTGGTGCCAGTACACCGTCAGCGAGGAGGTAGCCCGTGCCTGTTGTTGGATGGGCGCAGAGCCATGTGTGGCATTGGCATCCAGCAGTACGCACATGGGGGCCTCGCCACGCTTTGCACAGGCTGTAGGGATCTGTTGCTTAACAGCCTGCCCGGAATTGCCAGTCGCGTGCTTTTTGGCGTTCTTCGCGCAGGCGCTCCATCTGCTGAACGCTGCCGCCTTTGCGTGCCAGTTCATCGATTTTCTAAATGCGCTGTTGCTTGGCTTCACACTGTCGGCGGTTGTTGGTACTGCGCTGGGGCGGCGATTCGGCCTGGGCTTTGTCCAGTTCGCGTTCCATGCGATCCCATGCGCGTTCTTCGTGGCGCTGCTGCTGGTAAGCATTGCGGGGGCCTTGGGTGTTGGCGCGGCGGGGCTGCGTTGCCGAGGGATGCACTTCCACCAGAGGTTCGGTCGACACCGCCTTGCCACCTGCACACGGCGCATCGCTGTAGCTGCTGCCGCAGCGGTATACCTCTTGCCCGTAGGCTGCAAAAGACAAAGTGAAAGCACACAGCCCTAGAGCGGTGCAGCCAGCAATCAAGGGGCGCAGCAGTTGTTTCATGGCTGGCATGCTAGGCCCAGCAGGTGCACCTTTCAAGTGCAGCTATCCAGAAATAAAACCATAGCTTTCAGCGCTTGCTGGATAGGCGTGAAAGGCAAAAAACATGCTTATTGACCTGGTGGATCTTGCGGTTTGGATTGCTGCAAACGCTGGGTGGCGGCGCTGGTAGAGCCTTTGACCTGCTGCACGCCTTGGTTGAGGCGGTGTGCCGTGGCCTGATAGACAGACTGCGTAGCGCCGCCCACACTGCGGCTGGCTTGTTTCACACTGCCTGCCGCTGCCTGCGCGGTGCTGACCACGCTGTGCTTGAGGCGTTGGTACACGGCCTGGCTGACTTGTGTGCTGCTGTCTTTGACGATGCGGCCCAACAGTTGCGCAGCGCGGCGCGTGGCGCTGGTGCGGATGGTGGTGCGGTCGGGCTGCTGCTGTGGTGCGCAATAGGCGTCAGCCACCAGACCCACGCGCAAGGTCAAAAAAGCATTCGCTGCGCCACTGGCCAGGCTGTTGGTGAGCAGCGCGCCCATGCCACCCAGCCCCGGCACGCTGCCCATGGTGGAGGGCGCTGCGGCCTGCACAATCGGGGCGGTCAGCGCTGCAAAATCCACTTCTTCCATCCCATAGGCCACCAGCACGCAGGCGCCCACATTGCCGTACAGGTAAGACATCTGGCGCAGTGAGGGGCGCAAGCCATAAATGCGTGCAATGCGCCAGACCAGCTGGATTTGGCTGATCAGCACCACCAGCCCATCCAGCCTGCCGTTTTGCAGCAGTGCGGTGCTGACCAGCACGCTGGTAGCACTGCGTTGGGTTTCGGCTTCCGCTGCGCTGCGCAGCAGCGTCAAAGCGGCTTCGATATCTTGCGCGGTGTGCAGCGGCTGGCCAGCCAAGCGCGGGTTGCGCGCCAAGTGGGTGCGCAGGCGCTGCGTATAGGCGGCCACCGCATGCAGATCTGCATCTTGCGGGTAACGCAGCGCTGCAGGCATGCGCCACAGCATGAGGGTGGGCACAGCCACCGTCAGTGCCAGCAGGGTGAGCAAGCTCCAGAACACGGGCTGGCCCGCACCCGCGTGCAAGCGGTCTGCGGCATCGGCCAACTGACTGACCATGGCCACCGCAAACACACCGCTCCAGATCACAAAGGCGGCTGTGGCAAGCTGCAGCAAACGGGTGGTCAAGCGTGACATGGGCAACATCCTCTGAAAAGCACAACGGCACCCAGTGTGCCTGAGTGCCGTTGGCGTTGCTGAAGGCCTAACGCCGCAGGGTGTTAGGCGTTGCCGTTCACCAGCAACCCTTGTTTTTCAATAAAGCCCACCACCTCGTCCAGTCCGTCCAGGGTTTTCAGATTGGTCATCACGAAAGGTTTCAGCCCTTTGGGTGTGGTGCGTTGCTGGATGGTGTCGCTGCGCATGATGGCCAGGTCCGCGCCCACGTGCGGGGCCAGGTCGGTTTTGTTGATGACAAACAGGTCACTCTTGGTGATGCCGGGGCCGCCCTTGCGGGGGATTTTCTCGCCCGCTGCCACGTCGATGACGTAGATTGTCAGATCGCTCAGCTCGGGGCTGAAGGTGGCGGCCAGGTTGTCGCCCCCGGATTCGATAAAGATGATGTCGGCGTTGGGAAAGTCCTTGAGCATGCGGTCAATCGCTTCCAGGTTGATGGACGCATCTTCCCGGATGGCGGTGTGCGGGCAGCCGCCGGTTTCCACACCCATGATGCGCTCGGCAGGCAGGGCGCCGCTGATGGTTAGCAGGCGCTGGTCTTCCTTGGTGTAGATGTCGTTGGTGATGGCGATCAAGTCCCACTTTGCGCGCATGGCCTTGCACAGCATTTCGAGGATGGTGGTTTTGCCCGAGCCAACAGGTCCGCCAATGCCTACGCGCAGCGGCGGCAGTTTTTTGGTGCGGTGGGGGATGTGGTGCAGTGCAGTGCTCATGATCGGAACAGGCGGGAGTATTGGTGTTCATGCCGGGCCGACAAAATGGCCAGCATGGGCGAAAAAGCTTGGCGCGCGGCATCGGGCAGTGCCAAGGCATGCTCGGCTGCGGCAGGAATCTCTTGGGCCAGCCGCGCCAAAATGCGCTGGCCTGCGCTCTGCCCCAGCGGCACGGCCTTGATGGCGGCTTGCACCATGTTTTCGGCCCAACCAAAGGCATAGGCCAGCAGCGCGTCGCGTGCGTTGGCGCCCGTCAGGTGGGCGGCCAAGGCAAAGGCCATAGGGTAGCTGGCGTCTTGCGCGGCCAGCCACTGCACCTGCGTTTGGGCTGCGTTATCAGCGGCGTAGCGGTTTTTGAGCCACTCCACCAAGGAGCGCCCCATCTGTTCGGTTTGCAAGCGCAACTCACTGCTTTCCCGGGTATGGCGTACCCAGTCGTTCAGTTGGGCAAGGCGCGCCGTGTCATTGCAGGCCCAAGCGGGAAAAGCTTGGGCAATGGCTGCCATGTCACCGCGTGACTGCGTCAGTTGCAACTGCTCGACGATCCAATCCGATGCTTCGACTTCTGTAGTAACTAATTCAGCATTGACGGCCGCTTCCAGCCCTTCCGAGTAAGAGAAGCCACCAATTGGCAGGGCGGGCGATGCCAGCCATATCAGCTGCAGGAAGCTGCTGGCCGTCAGATGCAGGGGCGTGTTCATCCGCAACCACCTTGGCCGTGTGCATGGGGATGTGCATGGCCACAGCAGCTGTCGGCATGTGCAGGCTGGGGCGCGTGCGGATGAGCGTGGTCATGGTCATGGGAATGCCCGTGCCCGTGCCCATGGTGGTGGCTGTGTCCGTCGTGGGTCACATGGCCGCCGTAGGCGCCGCCTTCGGGTTCGAACGGCAGATCTGCTGCCACCACGGTCATGTGCATGCTGCGCAGCATGTCGGCCAGCACATGGTCGGGCTCTATCTTTAGGTGGTCGGGTTGCAGCTCGATGGGCACATGGCGGTTGCCCAGGTGGTAGGCAGCACGCATCAGATCAAAGGTCGTGCCGTGCGTGGCGCAGGCGGTGATCTTCAGCACGCGCTGGGGTGCGGCAATCGCACGGATCAGCGATCCGTCTTCGGCCACCAGCACGTCGCCGCCGCGCACGGCCTGGCCGCGTGGCAGGAAGATGGCTAGTTCCCGGCCCTGGCTGTCGGTGGCGGCAAAGCGCGACTTCTGGCGCACGTCCCAGTCCAGCTCGACGGTGGCGGCGCGCTGCAGCAGCACTTTGGCCAGGCCTTGGCCCTGGGGCAGGAGTTTGTGGATGGTCAACATAGGTTACTTTCAAAAGGAGAGCTACAGACTGGCGCGCTTTGTGCATTCCCAAGCGCTTTTCTATCCAATAGCATGACAAACATGTCAACCCCCTCTGAACTCTCTCGGTCTGATAAGCCCGGCTGGCAGCCCTGCGGTGTGGGCCATGTGGCCGTCTACGGCACGCTGCGCGCCGGTGGTGTGAATGACATTGCGCGGCTGCGCGGCGGTATGGTGATCACCGGTCGCACCACGCTGACGGGCACGCTGCACGACCTGGGCTGGTACCCCGGCCTGGTGCTGCAGGGCACGCAGCAGGTGCTGGCCGAGGTCTATCTCCTGGACACGGCCCTGGAGCAGGTGCTCGACGGCTACGAAGGTATCTGGCCCCAGGACACGGGCGAATACACCAAGCGCACCCTCACCGTGCCGGTGGCCCTGACCGGCGGTGGCACGCAGATGCTGGCAGTGCTGGTCTACGAGGCCTTGCCAGCGACCGTGCATGCCGCGCCGGTGATTGACAGCGGCGACTGGCTGGCGTGGTTCAAGGCCCATAAGACAGCTCCTGGCGCGTGAGGGCTCAGAACAGGAAATAGCGCTGCGCCATGGGCAGGCTGCGTGCGGGTTCGCAGGTCAGCAGCAGCCCATCGGCGCGCACGGCGTAGGTCTGGGCGTCCACCTCCATGCGTGGCGCCAGGTCGTTGTGGACCATGTGTTGCTTTTGCACGCCGCGAATGCCCTTCACCGCTGAGAGCGTCTTGACCAGGCCAAAGCGCTCGCCGATGCCGGCTGCCAGCCCGGCCTGCGAGACAAAGGTCAGCGAAGTCTTAGCCAGCGCACCGCCAAAGCTGGCAAACATGGGGCGGTAGTGCACGGGCTGGGGCGTGGGGATGGAGGCGTTCGGGTCGCCCATGGCGGCCATGGCAATGCTGCCGCCTTTCAAGATGCAAAACGGCTTGACGCCGAAGAAAGCCGGTTTCCAGATCACCAGGTCGGCCCACTTGCCCACTTCGATGCTGCCCACCTCGTGGCTGATGCCGTGGGCAATCGCCGGGTTGATGGTGTATTTGGCGATGTAGCGCTTGACGCGGAAGTTGTCGTTGCGTGCGCCGTCTCCGGACAAAGCACCGCGCTGCTGCTTCATCTTGTGCGCGGTCTGCCAGGTGCGCAGGATGACCTCGCCCACGCGGCCCATGGCCTGGCTGTCGGAGCTGAACATGCTGATCGCGCCGATGTCGTGCAGGATGTCCTCGGCCGCAATCGTTTCCTTGCGGATGCGGCTTTCGGCAAAGGCCAGGTCCTCGGCAATCCCGGCGTCCAGGTGGTGGCAGACCATCAGCATGTCGACGTGCTCGTCCAGCGTGTTGATGGTGTAGGGGCGCGTGGGGTTGGTCGACGATGGCAGCACATTCGCCTCGCCCACCACTTTCAGAATGTCGGGCGCATGGCCGCCGCCCGCGCCTTCGGTGTGGAAGGTGTGGATGGTGCGCCCCTTGAAGGCGGCCACGGTGTCCTCCACAAAACCGGACTCGTTGAGCGTGTCGGTGTGGATGGCGACCTGGGTGTCGGTCTCCTCGGCCACATCCAGGCAGTTGCTGATGGCTGCTGGCGTGCTGCCCCAGTCTTCGTGGAGTTTGAGGCCAATGGCTCCGGCGCTGATCTGCTCGTGCAAGCCGGCTGGCAGGGCTGCATTGCCCTTGCCCAGAAAGCCCAGGTTCATGGGGAAGGCGTCGGCCGCTTGCAGCATGCGCTCCATATGCCAGGGGCCGGGCGTGCAGGTGGTGGCAAAGGTGCCGGTGGCCGGGCCGGTGCCGCCGCCAATCATGGTGGTTATGCCGCTGGTCAGCGCTTCCTCGATCTGCTGTGGGGCGATGAAGTGGATGTGGGTGTCAATGCCGCCGGCGGTGACGATGTGGCCCTCGCAGGAGATGATTTCCGTGCCCGGGCCGATGATGATGTCAACGCCCGGCTGGGTGTCGGGGTTGCCCGCTTTGCCAATCGCGGCAATGCGCCCGCCCTTCAGGCCAATGTCGGCTTTGACAATCCCCCAGTGGTCCAGGATCAGCGCATTCGTCAGCACCGTGTCCATGGCGCCTTGCTCGCGGCTGCGCTGGCTTTGCGCCATGCCGTCGCGAATGGTTTTGCCGCCGCCAAACTTCACTTCTTCCCCATAGCCGCCCGCAGCCAAGGTGTAGTCCTGCTCGACTTCAACAATCAACTCGGTATCGGCCAGACGCAGGCGGTCGCCCACGGTAGGGCCAAAGGTTTCGGCGTAGGCGCGTTTGTCCATGGTGGCCATCACATGTCTCCTGTAGAGCCACCGCAAGCGAGGCATGTGCCCCATTGGGGGGCAGTGAATGTACGTAGTAAGAAGGGGCACAGGGGCATTACAGCGGCCCTTGAATCAGGCCACGAAAGCCGTACACCTTGCGCGCACCGCCCATGTCCACCAGTTCCACCGTGCGTTGCTGGCCGGGCTCAAAGCGCACGGCCATACCGCTGCCAATGTTCAGGCGTTTGCCGTGCGCTGCTGCACGGTCAAATTCCAGCCCGGCATTGGTCTCGGCAAAGTGGTAGTGCGAGCCCACTTGAATGGGGCGGTCGCTGGCGTTTTTCACCACCAGCGTGGTGATGGCGCGGCCCGGGTTGAGCACGTGCGTGCCTTCGTCTACCAAAATTTCTCCTGGGATCATATGCAGCCCTTTCTTCAGGCTAAACGCGTGAGCATGATGGCGCCCAGTATGGCAGTCAGGCCGCCCGCCACCTTGGCGATCGCCTGGTGGCGCTGCATGACTTGGTGGCCCACCACCATGCCTGTGACATGCAGCAGGGCCGAGCCTGCGGCCATGCCCACGATCACGCCCGCCGCAGGGGCGAAGGATGCTTCAAACAGCTCATAGCCGTGTGCGGCGCCATGAAAGAAGGCGAACACACCGGCCAGGCCAGCGGCTGCGCCCACGGCCATTTTTTGCTGCACCATGACGAGCAAGCCCAGCACCAAAACGGATGCGGCAATCATGGGCTCCATGGCGGGCACATGCAGGCCTGCAAAACCGGCAAGGCAGCCCGCAATTAATAGCGCCACAAAGCCCGCGGGTGCGGCCCAGGCCTTGCGAGACGGGCCAAATGCCAGTGCGCTCCAGGCACCCACGGCCAGCATGGCGGCCAGGTGATCGGCACCCCCCAAGGGGTGGGTGATGGCGTGCGTCAGGCTGTCCAGAAAATTGTGGTGGCCACCGCCATCAGTGCCAGCGTGGGCCAGGGCGGTGAGGGGCAGTGCCGCTGCTGCGGCAACGGAGGTGGCAATCAGGTGTGTGGTTTTCATAGCTGTTAGCGCTGGTCAAATAAGGGCTATAGGCCAAAAAGGCTTGAAATTTGAGGGGCTAGACGATGGGCTCATGCACCGTGACCAGCTTGGTGCCATCGGGGAAGGTGGCTTCGATCTGGATGTCTGGAATCATCTCGGCCACGCCCTCCATCACGTCGGCACGGGTCAGCACCGTGCGGCCTTCGCTCATCAGCTGTGCCACGGTTTTGCCGTCGCGTGCACCTTCCATCACAAAGGCGCTGATCAAGGCCACGGCTTCCGGGTAGTTCAGCTTCAGGCCACGCGCCTGGCGTCGTTCGGCCAGCAAGGCGGCGGTGAAGATGAGCAGCTTGTCTTTTTCACGTGGAGTCAGTTCCATAATTTTTTTCGCTCTAAATGTGATGGGCCAGCGCGTGGCTGTTGGCGGGGTTGGCGGGTGCAGATGGAACGCTGGCAGAAAGTTCCATGGCAGTGTGGGGCAGCGGTGCCAAAAGCAGCAGCGGGGCTTGCCACCATCTTTTGCAAAAGCCGTGCCAGTGCTGTCTTTGGTGCATAGGGCGGCATGCGCTTGCTTGAATGTGGTGCCGCCTGGTCTGCAACTGCGGCGGTTGCAGGTTTTGTTGGTGCGTGGCGTGGTGAACCTGGTGCATGTTTGCCGTCTGTCGTTATTTGTTGCACCGCTTTGGTGAAAGTGGCGCGCATTCGTCAAAGTGGCATATGGCTTGCAAAGGGGTGTGCAGACCGCTGTCTGCCGATGGCGGGCGCATTCAACCTGACCCCCTGAGGAGCTTTTCATGACCCCACGCCGCTTCCCTCTCCATACTTTGGCCGCTGCCGCAACGGTCGCGGGCATGGGCTTTTCGGCCATGTCCGTACAGGCCGCAGACACCATCAAGGTGGGTGTGCTGCATGCACTGTCTGGCACCATGGCGATTTCAGAAACCGCGCTCAAAGACATGGCGCTGATGACTATCGAGGACATCAACGCCAAAGGCGGTGTGCTGGGCAAGAAACTGGAGCCTGTGGTGATCGACACCGCCTCCAACTGGCCACTGGCGGCGGAGAAGGCCAAGCAACTGATCAGCCAGGACAAGGTGGCTGTGACCTTTGGTTGCTGGACCTCAGTGTGCCGCAAGTCGGTGCTGCCGGTGTATGAGGAAAACAATGCCCTGTTGTTTTACCCCGTGCAGTACGAAGGTGAGGAACTGTCGAAAAACGTGTTCTACACCGGTGCAGCGCCCAACCAGCAGGCCATTCCTGCAGTGGAATACCTGATGGGCGAGGACGGCGGCAGTGCTAAGCGCTGGGTACTGCTGGGCACCGACTATGTCTACCCCCGCACCGCCAACAAGATCTTGCGCGCCTTCCTCAAGAGCAAGGGCGTGGCCGACAAGGACATCATGGAGGCCTACACCCCGTTTGGCCACAGCGACTACCAGACCATCGTGGCCGACATCAAAAAGTTTGCCGCCGGGGGCAAGACGGCGGTGATCTCCACCATCAACGGCGACTCCAATGTGCCCTTCTACAAAGAGCTGGGCAACGCTGGCATCAAGGCCACCGATGTGCCGGTGGTGGCCTTCTCGGTGGGTGAGGAAGAGCTGCGCGGCCTTGACCCCAAGCCCCTGGTGGGCCACCTGGCCTCGTGGAACTACTTCATGAGCGTGAAGAACCCCACCAATGACGCCTGGATCAAGCAGTGGAGCGCCTATGCCAAGGCCAAGAACCTGCCCGGCCAGTCCACCAAGCCGCTGACCAACGACCCCATGGAAGCCACCTACGTCGGCATCCACATGTGGAAGCAGGCGGCCGAGAAGGCCAAGAGTACAGAGGCTGACAAAGTGATTGCAGCCATGGCGGGCCAGACCTTCAAGGCACCCAGCGGCTTCACGCTGACCATGGATGCCAAAAACCACCACCTGCACAAGCCCGTGCTGATTGGTGAAATCAAGGCCGATGGCCAGTTCAACGTGGTCTGGAAGACCAAAGGCCCGATCAAAGCGCAGCCTTGGAGCCCCTTCATCGAAGGCAATGACAAGAAAAAGGACGAGCCAGAGAAGAAGTAAAGGCGATCTGGCACGGCGGTTGCATCGCTGTGTCAGTACCGGAACCTTTGTAGCAAGGCCCGTCCGGTGTGACGGGCCTTTTGTTGATCGGATTGCATATGTTTTCACCCCTCTTGCAGCGCTGCAGGCCCTGGCTGGGGGCTGCCGTGTCAGCCTTGGCCCTGTGGCAGCCCGCTGCGCACGCCCTGACGGCCGAGCAGACGCTGGCCATGGCCGATGGCGACAACAATAGCCGGATTGCCGCCATGCAAGACGCCGTGGCCACGGGCGAAGCAGCCCGTGTTTCGGATTTTTTGAATGCGCTGCGCGATGGTGAAGTGCAGTACACAGCTGAGCGGGCTTTCATCGTGCGCGGCGGCGAAGCGCTGGACCCCGTCACAGGACAGGCCACGCCCCTGCCCGAAGGGGCAGAAGATGCCAGCACCAACAACCGCATGCGCCGCGAGATCGGCAATGCACAGGCTGCGCTGAACCTGTTTGTGGGCAACGATGCCGAGCGGCTGGATGCCGCCAAGGCCATGCTCAAGGGCGCCACACCCGAGCGCCTGCCTATGCTGGAAAAAGCCCTGGGGCAGGAATCGAATGCAGTGGTGAAGGCCGAGCTGGAGATGGCCCGCTCGGCGGCTTTGCTGGGCAGCAACGATGCCCAGCAGCGCATAGCCGCCGCGCAGCTACTGGCCCAGAGCGCCACCCCTGCCACACGCCTGCTGCTCAATGAACAGCTGACGCAGGAGCACGATGAAAAAGTGCAGGCCGCGCTGCAACGTGCGCTGGCCGAAGTCAAAGACCAGCTGGCCTGGGGCGAGCGCCTGGGCGTGGCTTTCACCGGCGTCAGTCTGGGCTCCATCCTACTGCTGGTGGCGCTGGGTCTGGCGATTACGTATGGCCTGATGGGTGTGATCAATATGGCCCATGGCGAGCTGATGATGATCGGTGCCTACGCCACCTTTGTGGTGCAGGGGCTGTTTCGCAGCTATCTGCCCGACTTCTTTGACTGGTATTTGCTGGCGGCGGTGCCCGTAGCTTTTCTGGCCTCCGCCTTGGTGGGCGCAGTGATGGAGCGCGGCGTGCTGCGCTTTCTGTACGGCCGCCCGCTGGAAACTTTGCTGGCCACCTGGGGCATCTCGCTGGTGCTGATGCAGCTGGTGCGCTCCACCTTCGGCGCGCAGAACGTGGCCGTGGAAAACCCGGTGTGGATGAGCGGTGGCTGGCAGCTGCTGCCCAACCTGACCCTGCCTTTCAACCGGCTGGTCATCATCGCCTTTGCCTTTGCGGTGCTGGCAGGCGTGGCCTATCTGATTGCCCGCACTCGCCTGGGCCTGTTTGTGCGCGGGGTCACACAGAACCGCCCGATTGCATCGTGCATGGGGGTGAACACTGCCCGTGTGGACACGCTGGCGTTTGCGCTGGGCAGCGGTATCGCAGGGCTGGCCGGGTGTGCGCTGAGCCAGGTGGGCAATGTGGGGCCGGACTTGGGCCAGAGCTACATCGTGGACTCCTTCATGGTCGTGGTGCTGGGCGGTGTGGGCCAGTTGGCCGGCACGGTTTACGCGGCGCTGGGACTGGGCATTCTCAACAAGTTCCTCGAAGGCTGGACCGGTGCAGTGCTGGCCAAGATTGCCGTGCTCATCTTCATCATTGCTTTCATCCAAAAAAGACCTCAAGGGATTTTTGCGATGAAGGGCCGGAGCGCGGAGGCTTGACATGACAACCACCACTTTGAAATCGAATGTGTTTGTGCCGGTGGAGCTGCCCCGCCGCAAGCCGCTGTTGACCAAACCTGGTTGGGCCGCACTTATGGTCGCGCTGATCGTGGTGTGTGCCGTGGCACCGCTGCTGAACCTGTGGGTGCCTGAAGGTAGTGCGCTGCACATGTCCGACTACGCGGTGCGCCTGCTGGGCAAGATCATGTGTTACGCCATCTGCGCGCTGGCCATGGACCTGATCTGGGGCTACACCGGCATCCTGAGCCTGGGCCACGGCCTGTTTTTTGCGCTGGGCGGCTACGTCATGGGCATGTACCTGAGCCGCGAAGCCGCAGGCCCGGATGCGCTGCCCGCCTTCATGGTGTTTCTGGACTGGAAAGAGCTGCCCTGGTTTTGGAAGCTGTCCGATAGCTTTGCAGCCACCTTCATCCTGATCTTCGCGGTGCCCGGTGTGGTGGCCTTCGTGTTTGGCTGGTTTGCCTTCCGCTCGCGCATCAAGGGCGTGTATTTCTCCATCATTACGCAGGCGCTGACCTATGCGGCCATGCTGCTGTTCTTCCGCAATGAAACCGGCTTTGGCGGCAACAACGGCTTCACGGACTTCAAGCGCATCCTGGGCATGCCGCTGGCCACGCAGGAGATGCGCATGGCCCTGTTTGTGCTGACGGGCTGCACCCTGCTGGGATGCTTTCTGCTGGCGCGCTGGCTGGTGCGCAGCAAGTTTGGCCGCGTACTGCAGGCGATCCGCGATGCCGAAAGTCGCGTCATGTTCTCGGGCTATTCGCCACTGCCCTACAAGCTCACCATCTGGGTCATCAGCGCCATGATGTGTGGTGTCGCAGGCGCTTTGTACGTGCCGCAGGTGGGCATCATCAACCCTGTGGAAATGTCGGCCGCCAGCTCGATCGAGATTGCCGTGTGGACGGCCGTGGGCGGGCGCGGCAGCCTGATCGGCCCCATTGTCGGAGCCTTTGCTGTCAACGGTGCCAAGAGCTGGTTGACCGTGGCAGCGCCTGAGATCTGGCTGTACTTCTTGGGTGCACTGTTCATTGCGGTGACGCTGTGGATGCCCAACGGCATCGTCGGCGTGGTGCGCAAGCTGCGCAGCAATAAAGATGCGAAGAAATCAGGAGGTGCAGCATGACGCCCGATTTGATGGAAGCGGGCGCCGTCCGCATGCGTGAAGCGGCTGACAAAGCCGCGCAAAGCACCAATTCCGGCGGGCGTAGCGCCAGCATGGCGCGCATTGCTACGCCCGGTGAGGTGGATGTGACGCATGGCCGCATCCTGTACCTGGAAGATGTGCACGTCAGCTTCGACGGGTTCAAGGCCATCAACGGCCTGAACTTGGACATTGCGCCGGGTGAGCTGCGCTGCATCATCGGCCCCAACGGCGCGGGCAAGACCACGATGATGGACATCATCACCGGCAAAACGCGGCCCGACAAAGGCTCGGTGTTCTTTGGTTCGACCATCGACCTGCTGCGGCACAACGAGCCGCAGATCGCTCAGCTGGGCATTGGCCGCAAGTTCCAGAAGCCCACGGTGTTTGAGCAACTCACGGTGTTTGAAAACTTGGAGTTGGCACTCAAAACGCACAAGGGCGTGAAGCACAGCATGTTCTTCCGGCTCGACAGCGCACAAAGCGACCGGCTGGCCGACATCCTGCACACCATCCATTTGGCCAGCGAAGTCAACCGCGAGGCTGGCGTGCTCAGCCACGGTCAAAAGCAGTGGCTGGAGATCGGCATGCTGCTGATGCAGGAGCCCAAGTTGCTGCTGCTCGACGAACCCGTGGCCGGCATGACCGATGAGGAAACCGCGCGCACGGCCGAGCTGTTCCTGACCCTCAAGGGCCAGCACTCATTGATGGTGGTGGAGCACGACATGTCCTTCATTGCCACCATCAGCGAGAAGGTCACCGTGCTGTGCGACGGCAGCGTGCTGGCCGAAGGCACGCTGGCCCAGGTGCAGGCCGATGAGCGCGTGATCGAGGTCTACCTGGGGCGTTGATGAATATGAAAAAGATAGCTGTTAGCGAAAGCTGCATCAGCGCTGGAGGCCAAAAATGCTAAAAGTTCAGAACTTGCACCAGTACTACGGCGGCTCGCATATCCTGCGCGATGTGAGCGTGCAGGCCGAGCCTGGCAAAGTGACGGTGCTGTTGGGGCGCAATGGCGTGGGTAAGACCACGCTGCTTAAAAGCCTGATGGGTCTGGTGCCCATCAAAAGCGGTTCCATTGAATGGAACGGCAAGCCCATCGAAAAGCTCACACCGTACGAGCGCGCCCGCGCTGGCATTGGCTTTGTGCCGCAAGGGCGAGAGATTTTCGGGTGTTTGACGGTCGAAGAAAACCTGCGCATGGGCCTGGCCTATAAAAGCGGCAGCACGCCGATTCCGGCGGATCTGTACGCGCTGTTTCCCGTGCTGAAACAAATGCTGCACCGCCGGGGCGGCGACCTCTCCGGCGGCCAGCAGCAGCAGCTCGCCATTGCGCGCGCGCTGGCTCCTGGGCCTGGCCTGCTGATTTTGGATGAGCCCACCGAAGGCATCCAGCCCAGCATCATCAAAGACATTGGCCGTGTGATCCGCATGCTTGCCAAGGAACGCGGCATGGCAGTGCTGCTGTGCGAGCAGTACTACGACTTTGCCCAAGAGCTGGCCGATGAATACCTGGTCATGGAGCGCGGTGAGGTGATTGCCTCCGGCCCCGGTTCAGAGATGAAGGAGCAAGAGATTCAAAAGCTGGTGGCGATTTGACGGGCCGGGGCTGTTTCCTGTCACAGCCATGGTGCGGTATCTGAGCGCAGGAATTACCATCGGTCTTTGATGCGAGGAGGCCCACGCCATGAAACGGGTGCGAGAGCTAGAGACCACCAGACTGTTGCTGCGCCAATGGAAGGATGCAGACTATCCGGCCTTTGCACGGATGAGCGCTGATGCTGAAACCATGCGCTATTTCCCCAGCGTTCTTACTGAAAATGAGAGCCGAGTGATAGCTGACCGCTGCCGTGCGCTGATTGAAGAGCGTGGATGGGGGTTCTGGGCGGCAGAAAACAAAGCGAGTAAAGAGTTCATCGGTTGGATAGGGCTGCATGTTCCATCGGCCGAACTACCGTTTGCTCCGTGTGTGGAAATCGGCTGGAGGCTTGCGCGCCATGTTTGGGGCAAAGGTCTGGCTACAGAGGGTGCGAGTGCGGCACTTGACTTTGCTTGGCATGAATTGGGGTTGCCTGAAGTGGTTGCATTCACCACGCTGGGCAACAAGCGTTCTGAGCGGGTCATGCAACGGCTGGGCATGGTGCGTGATGCGCTGACGTTTGAACACCCAGCGCTCCCTCAGGGGCATCCGCTGCGAGAGCACGTTCTGTATAGAAAGACGTTGCTGCAGGGTTAATTTGCTCTGAATCTATGCCCCTGCGATGGAGGTGGGCGGTAAGGCGAGCAGTGCATTTGATGGAGCGGGCGCTGCTGCGCTTAGGGCTGGGGGATAGGGTGGTGTTGGCGGTAGTACGCCCATTCATCCACCTCTTTGCCGCTGGGCAAGATGCAGATGGCATGCGCGCCGTGGGTCGTTGGCTCCATGCGCAACTTGCCAGCCTTGCTGGATGCAGTACACCGAGGCTGGGTTGGCAATGCCTACATGGGGGTGTGAGGCAGTGGTGGGCGCTGGTGGCGCAGCACAGGCGCTCATCAGCAGGGCGGCAGTGGCAAGGCCCGCAGTTTTTTTCATGGCGATGCTCCAGGCAAGAGGAGAAGGGGTTGGCAGCATACAAAAATGCCTGCTGGGGTGTGAAGCCGCAGGCGCGCCAACTGGGGCGAGGCGGCGTTGTTTAGCGCGGTGAGGCTTTGCGGCCTTTGCTTGCCAAGGCCGCTTGGTACAGCGGCCAGACTTTGGGGACATAGGCATCCAGTTCGGCAATGCGTTGATCCCCTGCGGGGTGGGTGCTCAGGAAAGCTGCTCCTTGCCGTCCACCTTTGATCAGCTGCATCTTTCGCCAGATGGAGGAGGCATTGCGCGGGTCATAGCCAGCACGGGCCATCAACTCAAGGCCGATGACATCGGATTCCAACTCCATGGCACGTGAATTGGGCAGGTGCACCAGCATTTGTGAGCCTGCGTCCATCAGCTCGCCCGGCATGCCGGTTGCTGCTGCCACGGTGCTGGTAATAAGGCTGGAGATGGTTTTTTGCGAGGCCTGTTCGCGTGAATGCTCACGCAGGGCGTGGGCAATTTCGTGGCCCATCACCGCGGCGATTTCGTCATCGGTCAGCTGAAGCTGGTTGATGAGGCCGGTGTACACGCCAATCTTGCCGCCGGGGGCGCAGAAGGCGTTGATGTCCTCGGATTCAAACACATTGATTTCCCAGGCCCAGTTGCGGGCATCCGGGCGGAACACGCCCACCTGACCAATCAAGTTTTGGCCGATGCGGCGCACGCGCTGGGTCATGGCGGGGCTGGTGTTGAGCTTTTTCTTGGACTGCGCATCCGCCGTGAGCTGCTGAAAACCTTTGGCGGCCTGGGCATTGATGGCTTCGCTGGAAATCAGCATCAACTGGCTGCGCTGCAGACCAATCGCACCCGAGTTGGTGGTGCTGGCGCAGCCCAGCAAAGTGGCGCTTGTCAGCAACACGCTGCCCATGCGCAGCAACCAGCGTGAGAAAATGTCAAAAGCCATAGCGTTGGTCAGTCTGTAGCAACCATACAAAACACCCGATTCAATCACAGCCCAACCATGCGGCGGCAAAAGAGCGGGGGCTACGCAAACAAGCCGCATGGCTTGCACCATGCGGCTTGCTGGGCAGGAAACGCCTGCGCGGTTTACTCGATGTTCAGCGTCACTGTTTTATCGAC
This sequence comes from Comamonas sp. UBA7840, assembly GCF_002501455.1. NCBI lineage: Bacteria > Pseudomonadati > Pseudomonadota > Betaproteobacteria > Burkholderiales > Comamonadaceae > Comamonas > Comamonas sp. UBA7840. The sequence goes on from NZ_DLTI01000026.1 coordinate 67,047, forward strand.
AGGCTTGGTGCGCTGCAGGGTCAGCGTCAGCACGCCCAAGTCCAGCTTGGCAGAAGATGCTGCGGCATCAATCTCGTGCGGCAGCTCCCAACTGCGGCGCACTTGGCGTGGCGCCCCTTCGACACTTTGCAGATGCACCATGTTGTCCTCAATGCGCAGTTGCAGTTGGTCGCGGCGCAAACCGGGCACATCCACAGCCAGGGTGGTGGCGTCGTCGGTGTAGTTGACTTGAAAGTCCTGCAGGGGCTGTTGCGCGGCGTTGGTTGCTGCCTGCATAAAGCGCTGCAGGGTGGCATCAGGACGGGATACGTGACGGATGAGAGGGCTAGCGAGGAACATGCGAAAACTCCTTGTGTTGGGTTGGCGCTGTCTGCGCCTGGATGTTTCCTAGATGCGCACGCCCAGAGGCTTTTCAAGAGATTTTTTTGAAGAATAAATTTTGCGAAAAGCACTTGAAAAATGCCTAACCGTCTTTAATGGTGGTTATTTTTGCGAATGCAATAGAAAAAAAGGTGCTGCAAGCAGCACCTTCAAACCACGACAGGCGTGGCCTGCAGAGGAGACAATCAGGGAGGTCAACCCGTGGGTGTTGTGACGCTTTTAGAAAGCAGCGCCGTGGGCAGCGAGCACGGGATTGCCTTGGACAGAGATGGAGGGGCGTCCATCAGCCCCCACAGGTACTGTGCCGACCAAGGTGGAACGGTAGAGCTGGCGATCAAATTCCAGGTCAAAAATGTCTTGCGGTGCAACGTGGGCGGTAGAGCGGTTGTCCCAGAAAGCGATGGAGCCGGGCTCCCACTTGAAACGCACGGTGAATTCGCTGCGCACCGCGTGTTCCCACAGCAACTCCAGTAACACACGGCTTTCGCGGGTGCGCAGGCCCGAGATGGTTTTGAGAAAGCCGGGGCTGATGAACAAAATCTTCTCTCCCGTCTCTGGGTGCAGGGTGATCAAAGGGTGCTCGCTGACCAAAGTGTTTTGCTGGATCAGTTCCAAATATTCCGCTGTGGGGTTGGCGCCTGCGGGTGGGCTGAAACGGTGCTCTCCACGCAGGGTATTCAGGAAAGCTTTGAGTGGCTCGGACAAGGCTTCATACGCAGCCACCAGGTTGGTCCACTGGGTGTCGCCACCGTAGGGAGGAATGGTTACGCCGCGCAAGATAGAGCCTGCGGGCGGGTTGACGGCGGCGGTGACGTCGGTGTGCCAGCCTGTCCAAGGGCGGCGCTCTGGCTCGCTGCCGTAGCTGTTGGCACGGCGGTACTTGGCAATCGAATAGAGCTCCGGGTGGCCATCCACATGACCAAACACGGGGTGGCCAATGGTCAGCTCGCCAAACTGGCTGGAAAACGCCACATGCTGTTCATGGCTGAGGTGCTGTTCACGGAAGAACACCACTTTCCATTGCAGCAACGCGGAGCGAATGGTGTTCACTTCGGCTGCCGTGAGTGGCTGGCGCAGATCCACGCCGCCAATCAAGGCACCAATGTGGGCCGATTGGGGAGTGACGGTCACATGGGGTGTGGCTGTTTGGGCATCTTGCAAACGTTGCTGCAGCAGTTGGCGGGGCGAGAGATTCAATGGTGCGTTCATGGTGCAAAGCTTTCAGGCGATGTTTTCAAAAAGTCGGATTTAGCGAGCCGGGCGTGTGCCTGCTTGTGCAAGGCGTTGGGCGTTTGCTGGCAACAGGCCCAGTTCATCGAGCAAGGCATGGGTGCTGGCAACTTGGCTGCGAATGGCTTGGCTGGTGGCTTCTGGGCCTAAGAAAAGGTGTTGCCATTGGTTGGTAGCGACAAAGTCCTGCCATTCCTTGGTTTGGGTGGCGCGGCGCAGCGCTTGCAGCCAATAGGCTTTTTGCGCAGGTGTTGCATTGGGAGCGGTCATCACGCCTTGGTAGGCATTGCTGACGTAGTCAATGCCCTGTTCTTTCCAGGTGGGTGCTTTCGCGAATACACCTTGCAGGCGTTCATCGGCAGCAATGGCAATCACGCGAATGCGGCCGCTTTCCAGGTAAGGCAGCAAATTGGGCGTGGTGGCGGCGACCACATCCAAGTGCCCGCCGACGAGCGCGCTCATGGACTCTGCAGAGGACTTGTAGGGAACGATGCGCAATTGCTGCACCGAGACACCTTCTTGCTTGAGCGGTTGCGCAATGCCCAAGTGGATGTGGTTGCCCAGCGTGTTGGAGATGCCAATCGACAGCCCCGAAGGGTCTTGCTTGAGGCGTGCGACCAAATCCTGGGCATTGCGCACAGGAGAGTCGGCACGCACCACCACGGTCACAAATTCGCGAAACAGCGTGGCCAGCGGTGTCAGGTTTTGCAGGTGTGCTGGCAAGGCGCCTTGCGCTTGGCTGGTGACGTAGCCGCTGCTCAGGGTAATCAGGCTGTGTGCATCCCCTTTGTGGCGGGCCACGGTCTCCAGGGCCTGGATGCTGTGCGCGCCAGGCTTGTTGGTGACGATGAAGTTGCTGGTAATGCCTTCTTTGGCCAGCACCTCGGTGAGTTTGCGTGCCGCCATATCGAGTGCGGCGCCGGCCCCACCGGGGACGATGAATTCCAGATTTTTGCTGGGCTGCCAAGTGCTGTCGTCGCTGGCTTGGGCGGGGGCGCTCACCACGCACGCCATCGCCATGCATGCCATCCATTGAGTCACGGTGCGGCGGCGCTGGGCAAAGGGGCGGGTGTGGTGTTGCATGGGGGGTTCCTTGGTCTCAAACACAGCGAATTGCTGTGCGATGGACTTTAGGATTTCCCCTTGTTTTATGGAACGAATGCTTTTTTATGTCTAAGTGACGAAAGCAGCTAAGTTGAGTTTCTTATTTGCTTTTTCACAGACCTTTCGCAGGTCTTTTCTCAGACTTTTTCACATGTGCCAGATGCGCGGCGTGGTGGGTGCAATGCCCCAATGCTGGGTGCGCCAGCACAGGCGCACCTGCTGCCACAGTTGCATCAGTGGCTCCACCACGGGGGCCAAGCCTCGGAGCACCAGCATATGGTCATTGGGGGCGGTAATACCGCACCAGGCACCTTGCGGGTGGGCATCCAGCACGGCACGGGTAGATTCCAGCAATTGCTCGCGCTGTGTGCGTGTGAGTGCTGTGCCACAGGCCAGCACCATGGTGCTCATGCACCGCTGTTGTGCCAGTCCCAAAGGGCCATTCATGAGAAGGTGATCGTCTGCACGGAGGGTGCCGCGTTCCAGCCATGTGCCCGGCCATTCCATGTGCTGGGTAAAACTTCCGTGCTCAAAGGGCTCGTGTGCATGGGGCAGGCCAAAAGCGGTGATATCCCACGCTATCAACTCCGCCCCCTCGGCAATGTCCAGGTGCAGCAGGTTGTGGGCATCGCACTGGTTGTAGGCAATCGCTTCCAGCGGCAGCCATTCAAGGCGTGCGCCAGCGTCCAGCTGCAAATGCGTGCGCTGGGTGGCGGGGGCACCATTGGTTTTGTAAAAACGCGTGGCACCCGGTGTGGTGACCAGGGCATGCGCCCCTGGTGCCACCTGCACACGGATGTCCAGGGTGTCGCCGCCGACCAATCCGCCCGGGGGGTGCACCAGCACGTTGTGACAGACCGCATCACCTTCGGGGTAGAGGCTGCGCAGCACACGCAAAGGGCCGTCATGGCGAAAGTGCACGCAGGTGCGCGCAGCGCGCACGGTGTATTGAAGATCAAGTTGAGCAAGCCAGGCCATGCGCATGCAGCAAGCAAGAAGTGCGCCTGTTGCACCAAGTTAGGGCGATGGCACGTTCTTTAGAACGTGAATAGGGGCTAGGTGCTGTGTCTGTCGTCGGCAGAGAACCAACTGTCTTCGTACACGGCCAGTGCCTCGTCGACCAGACAGGGGCCCGCACACTCCATGGGGGCTGCGGCGCTGGCAAACACATCGCGGCAGCTCAGGTTGATGGAGCGCAGGTCGGGGCGGATGTGGTGCAGCCGGGGCCAGTCCAGGCCAAACACCACGCGGCGCAGGCCCACGGCGCAGATGGCGCTGGCACACATGGCACAAGGCTCTGCACTGCAGTACAGCGTGGCCCCTGCGACCAGGTCAGCCTGCAGACGGGCGGTGCCCAGTTGGCGCACCGCATTCATTTCAGCATGGCCGGTGCGATCCCCCGTTTCCTGGGTATTGCTAAACGCTTCGGCCAGAATGCGCCCGTTGCTGGCCACCACAATGGCGCCAAACGGGCGGTTACCGCGCAGGCGTGCTGCGTTGGCCCAAACAAAGGACTGGCGCAGCCAGTGGCTGTCGGTGTCGCTCAGGTGGTGTTCGTCAGCAGGGGGCATCTGGTCGGCATGGCTGTTGGATTGAAAAAAGCGATCGTGCATGGTGGCCTTTCCTGGGTGGAGGGGAGGGGGCCGTGGCCCCGGCGCACAACGCCAAGGCCTCTGTCTCACAGCGCTTTAATGCACAGGGCATGCCAAGCAGATGGGGGCAAGCGGGGGCTTTGCGGCAGAAATTTGTAAGTCGATGTGAGCCTGCCTGTGCTGGATGGCTTGCGCTGGCTGGTGGTAGGCGTGCGCCAGCGCTGCGTGTGGTGGTAAAAATAGGAGCTGTCAGCGCCTGTCTATCAAGAGCTAGAGCGCTATTTGATGCATATTTTTCCAGCAGCGCATCGGTGCGGTGCATCGGTGTGGGTTGGGTGGTGCGCCAGCAGCTGGCGCCTGCATCCTCCCCAAAAAAAAGCCTGCGCGAGGCAGGCCCAAGTCGAGGAACAAAACGTGCACACCCAGTTACCCCGTTACTCAGTTGCCAGCTGCGGCAGGGCAAGGTGCTTCAATGGCTGTGCGAGCTGCGGTGTGCCCAGGCTGTCGTGCGCTTTTCCACCCAGCTGAACAGTTCGTACATGGCCATGGCCATGGCGCCCACCACCAGCAAGCCCGCAAAGGCCAGCCCCATTTGCATGGAGGAGCCTGCCGAGATCAGCAAATAGCCAATGCCTTCGTTGGCGGCGGTCATCTCTGACACGGTGGTGCCCACAAAAGCCAGGGTGATGGCCACTTTGAGCGAGCCATAAAAATAAGGCAGCGAGCGGGGCAGACCGACTTTGATCAGTACATCCCAGCGTTTGGCGCCCAGCACGCGCAGCACGTCTTCCAGCTCGGGCTCCAGCGTGGCCAGGCCCGTAGCGATGTTGACGGTGATGGGGAAAAAGCTGATGAGGAAGGCCGTCAAGATGGCCGGGCCAATGCCAATGCCCAGCCAGACCACCAAAATCGGCACAAAAGCCGCTTTGGGCAGGGCGTTGAACGCGGTCATCAGCGGGTAGACCGCCGCATAGGCCAGACGCGAGCTGCCAATCAAAAAGCCCAGCAGCACGCCCACCACAATCGCTATGCCAAAGCCGGCCATGGTCACCCAGAAGGTGCGCCAGGCGTGGCCCGCAATCACGGTGTGGTATTCCATAAAGTCTTTGAGGATCAGCGCCGGGCTGGGAAAGATGAAGGGCGAGACCTCCAGCGCGGCGCACAGCACCTGCCACAGCAGCACCACCGCCAGCAGCAAAATCCAGGGCGACCAGCGCTCCAGCTGTTTGTTGTTGAGTTTGTACATTGAGAATCCTTGGCGGCTTATGGGTTGATCACTGCACCGCTTTGGCGCATGGCACCGATGTGGCCGCGCAGCTCGTGGACGATGTCGGTGAACGCCTTGGTGTAGGTCAGCTCCAGATCGCGCGGGCGGGGAAACGCAATGTCTCGGCGCACCACAAAGCGGCCGGGGCTTTTGCTCATCACATACACGGTGTCGCCCAGAAACACCGATTCGCGCAGGTCGTGCGTGACCAGGATGACGTTGAACTGCTGTTCGGCATGCAGGTCGCGCAAGATGCACCACAGCTCTTCGCGCGTGAAGGCGTCCAGCGCACCAAACGGCTCGTCCAGCAGCAGCATTTGGGGCTCGTGAATCAGGGCGCGGCAGATGCTGGCGCGCTGCTGCATGCCGCCTGACAGCTGCCAGGGGAATTTGTCTTCATAGCCGCCCAGGCCGACTTTCTGTAGCAGGTGACGAGCGCGTGCTTCGTATTCCTTGCGCTTGGTTTTGAACTGACTGCGGTGGGGCTCCACAATTTCCAGCGGCAGCAGCACGTTGTCCACCGTGGTGCGCCAGGGCAGCAGCGAGGGTGACTGAAACGCCATGCCCGAAATTTTCAGCGGCCCGGTCACGGGCTGGCCATTGATCAAAATTTTGCCCATGGAGGGCATGCGCAGGCCGGTGGCCAGTTTCATAAAGGTGGATTTGCCGCAGCCCGAGGGGCCGACAATGGCAATGAATTCCCCGGTTTTGACCTGCAGGTCAATGGCTTCGACGGCAAAGTGGTTCTGCGCCAGCAACTCGTCGTTGTAGGCCAGCCAGACATCACGGAAATCAACAAAATAAGGGGCTGCAACGCTTTGCATACGGATCCATCACAAGGTGCGGTCAGGCAAGAGGGCGCCTGACCGCCGGGTTAGATTGCGGCCTTACTTTTGGGGCAGCACGTCCAGCTGCGCCGCGCTGGGCAGGAAGCTGCCGTTCCAGACTGCTTGGGGATCGATGCGGGTCTTGGTGCCGAAGGCGTCCGAGACTTCCGAGGCCATCAGCGACAGGCGGCTGGCATCCAGGCGGCCAAAGCCTTCCTTGCGGGCGTCGGCGCTGTTGACCACGGTGTCAATCGCCAGCTGCAGGCGGCGGCTTTCCAGCGCCGCGTTGGCAATGCCGTCACGGGCTTTCACGTACTGGATGGCGTCTGCTGGCTTGGCCATCACCTCCTTGGCGCCCTTGGCGAAGGCGCTCAAGAAGTTTTTGAGGGCTTCGGGGTTCTCTTTGATCAGCTTGGGGCTGGCAATGATCACGTTGCCGTAGTACTTCACCCCGTGGTCGGCGTACTGCATGACTACCACATCGCTGGCCTTGGCGCCGCGCGCTTCCAGGTTCAGCAAGCTGGTGAAGGTAAAGCCGGTGATGGCATCCACATCACCGCGCACCAGCATGGTCTCGCGCAGCGGGGGGTCCATGGCCGTCCAGGCCACGTTGCTCACCTTGTTGACTTTGGCAAAAGTGGGGAAGGCTTTGCGACCCGCATCAAACACCGGCGCGCCCAGCTTTTTGCCGCTCAAATCAGCGGGTGTGGCGATGCCGCTTTTCTTGAGCGCCATCACCGCGGCAGGGGTGTTGTTGTAGACCACCATGACGGCCACGGGTTTGTTGGGCGCATCGGCATTGTTGGCGTGAAACTCCATCAACGAGGCCATGTCGGCAAAGCCAATGTCGTAAGAGCCTGAAGCCACGCGCTGGACGGCGCCGCCGGAGCCGTTGCCGGCGTCCACGGTCACATCCAGGCCAGCCTCTTTGAAGTACCCCTTGGCAACGGGCAGCAAAAAGAAGGCCGACGGCCCTTCAAAACGCCAGTCCAGCTGGAATTTGAGGGGGGTGTTTTGTGCGTGCGCGGCACCCAAACTGCTGGCCAAAGCCAAAGCGACGGTGGCTTGCAAGAAACGACGTTTTTGCATGGGGGGCTCCTGGTTGCGAAGTGGTCCAAAAAGATCCGCTGCGGGGCTGTATCTGCACAGCGACGGCAGCTTCGCTAAGGAGTGAGCAAAAACAATGCCTGCTTTTTGTATGCAGTTTTTGTATGACGTTGGGTTGCCACCGGGCTCAACCGGGCACCCCTGCGCTGGCTTGGTGCGAGTGACTACGGGTTTGCACCAAGGTGACAGCGCAGTGCACGCAATGCGCTAAAAATGCTGCGTCGCACCAATATGGGCGTAGCCCCAAGGAATTTCGCACATGGCCCGCATTCAGTTTGCCGATTTTGATGACGCCGTTTTTGCCGTGCAACTGGTGTGCCCGCCTGCATTGCACCCCGGCGCGCACACGGACAACGTGCAGTTGCTGCAACTGGCATCGCAGGCGCGTTGTGCGTTTTTTGCGGCCTTGGGCTATCGGGAAAACAATGTCGAGGGGGTGCAGATTTTTGTTGGCGATCAGGCCGTGCAGTACAAGGCCGAGGCCTTTCCACAGCAAGTGGTGCACGTGCAGCTGGCCGTGCGCGATATGGCGGCCAAAGGCTTTGATCTGGCCTACCGGGTGGTGGATGCAGAAAGCGGCCAGCCGATCACGCTGGGCAAGATTGGCGTGGTCTGTGTGGATCGCAGCAGCAAGCGCCCCTGTGCGGTGCCCGAGCGCTTGAAGCAACGGCTGGCGCAGCTGGAGCTGTTGGCCGCCGAAGTGTGCTGAGGCCGCACACAGGTCAATAATAAAAATAAGAGCAACTGGCGCTTGATTTCAAAGAAAATGAAATGGTTTCCATGTTGAAAACCATGCTTTGCATGCGCTGGTAGCTATGTTTTTTTGGTTTTAAGGCGGCGTGCAACTGCTGTCCAAGCCCGCCAAACCGGTGACTTTTTGCCAGCTGCTGCGCTGTGCCAGGCAGCTTTGTAAGCGCTCTTGGGCTGCACGTTGCTGGGCCTGCTGCGCCGCTTGGCTGCGTTCGGCCTGCAGCTGGGCAACTTTGGCGCGGATTTGCGGCATCACCGCCAAAGCGGCTTTCTCGCCCTCCAAAATAGCTTGGGCGCGCTGGGTAAAGTCTGCAGCGCCCATGTCCAGCACCTTGGGGCGCACGGTGATGTCTGCCGTTTTGAGTTCGGCCTGGCCCAGCCGGTGACCCATGATGGCCAAGGACTGGCTCATGGTGCCCAGCAAGTTGCTGGGCTTTTGGCCGCGCGGCTTGTCGGAAATGTCTACCGCAATCACGATGTCGGCCCCCAGTTCACGCACTGCGTTGACGGGCACCGGGCTGACCACGCCACCATCCACATAGTGGCTATCGCCAATGCGCACCGGCTCAAAAACACCAGGAATGCTGCTGGAAGCGCGCACGGCCTGCCCGGTATTGCCGCGGGCAAACACGGTGCGCTTGCCATCTTCCAGGCGGGTGGCAACCGCCACAAACGGTTTGCCCAGCTTTTCCAGCGGCTGGTTGTTGACTTGGGCGTTGACGTAATCCTGCAGCTTTTGGCCTTTGACGACCCCGCCCGAAGACCATTGCAGATCGCGAATGCTGGCCTCATCCAGCGCCACGGCTTTGGCTTGCAGCTCAAACGCATTCATGCCGCTGGCATACAGCGCGCCCACCACACTGCCAGCGCTGGTGCCCGCCACCATGTCGGGGGTGAAACCATTGGCCTCCAGCATTTTGATGACGCCAATGTGGGCAAAGCCTTTGGCTGCACCGCCCCCCAGAGCAAGGCCGATGCGCACAGGCTGCGCGGTATGGTCGGTGCGCGCCGCAGGCAGGGGTGTGCTGGGGGTACTGCCGCATGCCGCCAGCAAAAGCGCGCAGGCACCAGCCGCAGAACGAAGAAAAGCTTGGAAATACATGGCGCAATCTTGCATAAATACCCGCTGTACTACCTGTTGCTGCATCAAAAACGCTGCTGGCTTTGTGTGCATGGCGCAGCCGCTGGCTATGGCGGGCAGCTTGGTTGCAGGCGTGCGCTAGCCCTTGCCTTTGCCTCAACCAGCCAAACTGATCTGCAGCAACCCAAGCTGAGGCCGCCTATGAAAAAACCCGCGTACCTAGTAGATATGCGGGTTTTGAGGGCTTTTGAGACTATCCGAAAGCATCGGATGGTCCCCTCGGCAGGAATCGAACCTGCATCTGACCCTTAGGAGGGGTCCGTTCTATCCATTGAACTACAAAGGGACGCGGCCACATATTGTAAGTGTTGCAAGTGCAGGGCTGGGCCAAACTGCGCAGTGCAGGGCTGGGCCAAACTGCGCAGTGCACGGCTGGCGGTCAGTCTTTGCTTCTGGTGTAGATCAAGTCCACAGCGGTTTGCACGCCAGTTTGACCGCGCAAGGTCAGGCGGCGTGAGAGGTCGTAGAAGATAAACAAGGTGCCCATCGCGCCGGACAGGCTTTGCTCATAGGCCACATACAAGTCTTTGGACAAGCGTTTGCCTACGGTCACCGCAGCCCCCTGTGTGCCATCTTCGCTGGGGCCTTTGAGTCCCACTTCATCAAAACCCAGCTGGCTGGCGAAGTTACCCGTGCCCCCGCCCCCGCTGAGCAGGGCCAGTGCCGCTTGTTGCAGCAGCGCGGTTTCCGCACCCCCCGCTGCAGCGCTGCGGCCCATGACCACCCAAGAGAGCTTTTCGGCATCGGACATTTCGGGCTCGGAAAACAAGGTCACGCGCGGGTCGTTGGCACTGCCAGTGACTTTGACGCCGGCCTTGACTTCAATATTGGGCCGCACAGCCACGATGTCGATGGCGGGGTTGGCGTAGGGGCCGTTGAAGCGCACGGTGCCACTTTGCACATCCAGCGATTGCCCCCAGGCGCGGTAGCGCCCGTTGACGGTGTGGATTTCACCGGTGATCCGGGGTCCATTGCTCACTTGCAACTGGCCTTCCAAGCGGGTCGTGATGCCGTAGCCCTGCAGTGCAAAGTCATTACCCAGATCCAGTTGGACTTGAATGTGGGGTGGCTGCGCTGCCTGCACGGAGCCTGCGTCTTGCGCCTTTTGCATGCGGGCTGCGGCTTGGTCGGCCTTGTCTTGCGCGGCTTGGCGGATGGCCGCGGACGTGATGTGCACATCGCTGTCGAGCGTGGGGGCTGAGCTGTCTGCCAGCATGATGGCAGCGCGATCAACCTTCAAATCACCGAGGAGGCTGAAGCGCCCGCGCTCCAGCGTGGCTTGCAATCCGCCGCTGACGCTGAGCTGGCGGTCGCCACGCACCAGCACTTGCAGGCGTTCGGCGACGGCTCGAATGTCCATGCGCATGCCTGGGCTGTCTGAAGCAGGCTGGGGGGTGTATTCCACAAAGCCAGACCCTTTGAGCGTACCGCCGTCTTTGGGTGCAGAAGTTAGGTTGCCGCTTTGCCCCAGAATGCGCGTGCTGCTGCCTTCGCCGCCCTGCAGGTACAGCTCGGTAATGTCCAGGCGTGTGCCTTGCAGGCGCGCACGCAGTCGGCCATTTTTCAGGTCTACGCCGTCCAGCAAAGACAGCACACTGAGCTCGTCCGCACTGAGTTGCCCATCCCAGCGCGGGGCACTGCGCGTGCCCGACAGGGTGGCATTGGCATTGAATGTGCCGCTGACACGCCAGCCCGGTGGTGCCACCAAAGCCCAGATGCCAATATTGGGCAGGGCCGCCTGGATCGTGCCATTGATGGGGGCATTTTCAGGCCAGCTAAAGCCGTCCTGCGTCGCGCGCAGTTGGCTGCGCACATCGGCTTGAATTTGGCCTGCCCGCTCGGAGTTCCAGACCAGTTGGCCGCGCAGGTCATTGCCCTTGGCACTGACTTGCAAGCGCAGTTCTTGCAAACGGGTGCGCATGCCAAGGCCGCGCAGGGTGCGTGCCTGTACCTGACCGCTTTTGGCATTGATTTCGCTGGCACCCGTACTGCGTACCACGGTGATGTTGCTGGCTTCAGTGTCTTCCACCAGCAAGCGGATGTCACCGCTGGCGCGCTCCAGCAGCACATCGGCACGCAGTTGGCGGCCTGTGGTGTCAATGTTCCAGCTGCCTTGCACCACCAGGTCACCGCCAACACCGGCGCTTGCGAGCAACGGCGCTTTGGGGTTGGGGCTGAACGCATCCACCCAGGCCAGGGGAATGCCACTTAAGCGCCCCTGCGATTGCAGCGCCCAAGCGCCGTTGCCTGCCTGACGCAGCAGCAAAGGCTGCCACTCGATACTGGCTGTTTGTGCGCCTTGGCTGCTGGGCGGGGTTACGACCAGCTGGCTGCCACTGGCTTGAATGCGTGTGCTGCGCACCGGGTTGCCGGTGGTGCGTTGGCTGGCAGAGACTGGCGCGCCCAGTTTGATTTGCCACGCCTGGCTGTCGCTGCCTTGCGGGCTCCAGCGTGCGCTCAGCGCATCAATCTTGGCTTGCCAGTCAGTGGGGGCAGCGCCTTGCGCCACCCACAGACCTGCCGTCAGCGCTGTTTGCAGCGCCACGGATTGCGCGCCTTGTTGTGCCTTGCCATCCAGGTTGATACGCAGGCTCTCAGGGCTGCCGGAAAACTGCAGTTGCAGCTGTGGCAACTGTGTGGCAATGCCATTGGCGGGGCGGTAGCTGAATGAATGGGCTTGTAACTTCCCCTCTAGCTGCAAGCCGCTGGCTTGCAAAGGTGCTGCAGGGTTTTGCAGGCGCTGTTGTAGTTTTTGCCATCCACCGCGCCAGTTCAGTGTGGCAGATGCGTTGCCCGCCAGTTGGGCGCCCGCCAGTGGGTCTGTGCCCAAGGGCAGGCGTGAGAGCCACTGCCCCAGTTGTTCTGCAGCGCTAATTTGCAGCTGCAGCTGGCCTTGGCCTGTGGCTGGGCCAGCATTCAAGCTGGCATCCAACTGGGCGCCTGGAAGCTGGGCTTGCAGCGTCCCTTCGATGGTCTGGGTGCTGTGGTTCCAGCTGAGCGCATTTGCTTGAAGCTGTGCTTGCAAGGCATTCAGCTGTAGATCGCGGATGTGCAGGATCGGCGCCTTCCACTGGCCTTCGGCGCGCGCGCTGGCGATGCGCAAAGCTTTGGCGTTGCGCGCGGGCTGAGACTGCAGGTGCAGTGCAAATTGCACCTGCTGCTCAGCATCCGTGCTGGCTTGCAAACGGCCTGCAATCGGTGCGGCATCCAAGCTGCTGTAGAGGTCTGCGGGGTTCAATCCATCGATGATGGCGGTGGCCTCAATGGTTTGGTGCTGGGTATCTAGACTGCCTTGGGCTTGCAGCTGGGCCTGCCGATCGGTTGGCGCGTTGGCTTTGCCCAAGAAGATGCGCGCTTGCTCCAGCGTCCACGTTTGCACACCATCAAAGCGTGCATCTGCCACCACGGCGCGCACGGGCAATGCTTGTTGGTCCCAAGGCCCGGGCCGCGCGTTGTGCAAATCGGCATGCAGCTTCCAGCCGGTGCCTTCGGGCCCGGCTTGCAGCGTGCCGCTCAAATCCGTGTGTGGCCCGTTGGACATGAACAATGCCGCATCCACATGGCGCAGATCGGCTTGCGCTTGCTCTACAGGCTGCGCCAGCCAAGGGCGAATGATGGCGCTGACATTGGCGGACAAGCTGTTGTCCGTTGGGTCGGGTGTGCCCGCCGTGTTAGCCGTATTAGCAGCATGTGGGGTATGGGCTTGGGCCTTGATGGTGAGTTTGGCCGCTTCGGTGGCCAGCGTGCCGCGGATGTCGGCACTGGCGGTGATGGGGAGGGTTTGCGAAGGCTGGTGGGGCAGGGCCGCTTCGATCGCGCCTTGCAATTGGGCTTCCAGCTGCATAGGGGCGGCGGCTTGCAGCTTGGCCTGGGCTTCATACAAGCCGCCGGCATAGTGCAAGCTGCTGACTTGCAACTCATGGTGGCTGCCGGTGTAGCGGTATTGACCATACAGCGCGGTCACGGTGGTCTCTGGTGGCCCCTCCCAGACTAATTTCTCGATGCGCACCGGTATATCCAGGCGCATGGGCAGCTGCAGTGATTGCAATGGCGTGGTGGGGGTGTCTTCTTTGGGCTGTGGCGTGCTGCGAATGCGCAGTTCATCCATGTTCACGCGGCCAAAGCGCAGCTCTCGCTGCAGCAAGGGCTGCAAGCGCCAAGCGATATCGGCACCTTTGATCTCGACCTGCAAGGCGGGGCTGGTCCAGCGCAGCCAGTCAATGCGACCGCCATGGCGCAAGCTGCCTTCAATGCCATCGGCCTCGAGCTTTTGGTCTGCAGGCATCCAGCTGGCAACACGGGCCAGCGTGCGTTGCAAAGAGTCGGCCTGACCGGCCCACCACCAGGCCATACCCAGCAGCGCGCCAACCGCAATCAGCGACAGGGCAATCGCCATCATCAGCCAGCGCAACCAGCGGCGGCGACGACGCGGGGGCGCTGCAGGGGGCGTAGAAGGCGGAGTGCTTGTTCTCTCCAGCGAGGGTTCTTGACGTTCTTGCATGCAATCAGAAGTTGAAGCCCAAGCGCAGGTGCAAGCGCACCTTCTTGGTTTCCAGGCCATAGGCCAGGTCGGCTTGCAGGGGGCCTACGGGGCTGCGCCAGCGAATGCCTGTGCCCACGCCGACAAAGACGGTGTAGGTGTCCAGTGAATCTGTGACCGTACCTGCATCGACAAACATGGCGTGTTCCCAATCGTTGCGGTTGCCCGCAATCGTGATGGGGCGTTGCCATTCCACGCTGCCCGACGCCATATAGCGACCACCGATGAGTTTGTCGTTGTCGGTACGCGCGCCAATGCTTTGGTAGCTATAGCCGCGTACCGTGGTGTCGCCGCCCGAGAGAAACAGCTGGGTGATCGGCACCACCGTGTTGCTATTGGCAATCACCGCACCGCCATTGGCCCGAAAAGCCAGCCGGCTGCGCCGCCCGGTTTCTCCTTCGGCGCGATCCAGTGGCATCAGGTACAGCCAACGTGCGGCCATGCGGCCAAAGGGTTTGCGCTCGGGGGTGATGGTGCTACCCGCGCCTACTTCCCAGCCCAGGCCATAGCCGCGCGTAGGGCTGGTCGGGTTGTTGAAGTAGCGGCCCGTCCAGCCATAGTTGAGCGTGAGGGACGAACTCGACGGTGGTGCCCCTTCGCCCTGCGCCTTGGCCATGTCGTACTGCAGGTAGTAGCCACGGTCGATCTTGTCTTCGCTTTTGCCGCGTCCGGCCACCAAGCTCACACTGTTGGCGGTGTAGTCCGCCAGTTCTTCACGGGCAGCTTTGCCGCCCACAAAGTAATTCCAGCCACTGTAGTCGGGCAACGACGTGATGCGGGTGGACAGCAAGGGGTTCTTTTTGTCCAGCTGCAGCTTGCTTTGGGCGCGCCAGTCCAGATACGGCACGCGGTTGTGTGTGTGGTCGACAGAGAAGCGAAAGCCAGTATCGGTGCTCACCCCCAAGCCGTAGACCCACTTTTGCAGTTTGGCCTCGCGCACTTGCGCAATCACGGGGGCATGCACTTCGGTATCGCCGGGCTGCGCGACCTCGGTGGCCAGTGTCAGAAACACGGAGTCGTAATAGCCGCTGTTGGCCAAACGTTGCTGGGTATCGAGCAAGGTGGTCTGGCGGTATTCATCGCCCACGGGCAGGCGTGCCAGGCGAATAAGGCCCGACGGGTTGTAGCGCTGCGCGCCTTCAATCACCAAAGGGCCAAAGTAATACGCAGGCCCGGGTTCATAGGTGGCGGTGAGCTGCGCTTGCTGGGTGTCGGTGTCAATGTCGGCGCGGCTTTCCGTGAGGCTGGCCGTGGGGTAGCGGCGATTTTGCAAGCGGCGGATGCCGTCATTTTTGGCATTGCTCCATGCGGGCTGGGTGAACTGTGCCCCCTCGGGCAGCGCCCAGTTGCGGCGAATGCCTTCGCGCATGTTCAGCCCTTTGGGGTCGTCAGCATTGGTGCCACTGAAGTCCACGCTGGCCTGTGCAATGGTGGTGGGTGTGCCGGGCTCCACCTTTACCAAGACTTTGAGGGGTGTGTCCGGGTCGTCAGGGGTGTCTATCAGTTGCAGCTCTATGCTGGGCGTAAAATACCCCATGGTGCCCAGCAGGCTGCGGATGTTGGCGTCCGCCGCGCCCAGCAGGCGGCCCAGTTCGCTGCGGCGCAAATCGCTCAACTGGCGGTAGCGCTGCAGCTCCATGTGCTCTTGCAGCAGCTCGCGCACATCTTTGGGGGCTTGGACTTCCAGCGTGAAACTGGCCGGGCCCACAGCGGACGGGGAATTTCGGTCTTTGGACAGCAGGCTGCAGCCAGACAGCAGCAGCGCACTGGCTAACAAAAACGCCGACGGCAACGCCGACGTCTTTGAGAGAAAAGGCTTGGGCATGAACCTATTTTGACAGCAGCCTCATGGTTTCTTCCAGACCTTTTAACGTAAGGGGGTACATTCGCCCGCCCATGAGTTGGCGAATGATGTCAATACTTTGGCGGTATTCCCACACGCCCTGAGGCTCGGGGTTGATCCATGCGTGGTGCGGGAAAGCATTGGTAAGTCTTTGCAACCATTCGGCACCGGGCTCATCGTTGTTGTATTCCACGCTGCCGCCGGGCTGGATGATTTCATACGGGCTCATGGTGGCATCACCCACAAAGATCAGCTTGTAGTCTTTGTTGTACTTGCGAATGATGTCCCAAGTGTCGAATTTCTCGGCAAAGCGGCGGCGGTTATTCTTCCACATGAAGTCGTAGACGCAGTTGTGGAAGTAATAAAACTCCAGATGCTTGAACTCGCTTTTGACGGCGCTGAACAACTCTTCCACCCGCTGGATGTGGTCGTCCATGGTGCCGCCCACGTCCATCAGCAGCAGCACCTTCACGTTGTTGTGGCGCTCGGGCACCATCTTGATGTCCAGCCAGCCCGCGTTGGCGGCGGTGCTGCGGATGGTGTCGGGCAAGTCCAGCTCAAGGTTGCTGCCTTGGCGGGCAAACTTGCGCAGGCGGCGCAGGGCCACCTTGATGTTGCGCGTGCCTAGTTCTTGCGTGTCGTCGTAGTCGCGGTAGGCTCGCTGCTCCCACACTTTGACAGCGCTGCGGTTTTTACCGGGGCCGCCAATGCGCACGCCCTGCGGGTTGTAGCCGCCGTGGCCATAGGGGCTGGTGCCGCCGGTGCCAATCCATTTGTTGCCGCCTTCGTGGCGGCCTTTTTGCTCTTCCAGGCGCTTCTTTAAAGTCTCCATCAGCTCATCCCAGCCCATCTTCTCGATGGCGGCTTTTTGCTCGGGCGTCAGTTCTTTGTCCAGCAGCTTGCGCAGCCACTCTTCGGGCAGCTCTTTTTTGAAGTCGGCCACCATTTCCACGCCTTTGAAGTAGGCGGCAAAGGCCCGGTCAAACTTGTCGTAGTGCTTCTCATCTTTGACGACGATGGTGCGGGCGAGGAAGTAAAAGTCATCCAGGCTCCAGCCGTCTTCGCTGCGCGGGCCCACCACACCGGCTTCCAGCGCCTGCAGCAGCATCAAAAATTCCTTGACCGATACCGGCAGTTTGGCAGCGCGCAAGGTGTAGAAAAAGTCGATCAACATGGGGAAGAGTCTAAAAAGAGAGCTGCTAGCGCTGGTTTTATTAGGGTTTCAGATGATTTTCATGCTTATATCAAGCATTTACAGGCGCTAGCTGCTGCAGTTTTGCAAGCAAGCGCTGCCGTGCTGCGGGCCATTCGGCCGCCAGCATGCTGTACATGACCGTGTCGCGCACCGTGCCGTCCCAGCGTGGGGTGTGGTGGCGGATGACGCCATCTTTGTGTGCACCCAGCCGCTCAATGGCCTGCTGGCTGCGGGTGTTCAGAATGTCGGTGCGCCAGCCCACCACGGCGCAGCCCAGGGTCTCAAAGGCATGCTGCATCAACAGCAGCTTGGCAGCGGTGTTGACGTGGCTGCGCTGGGCGCTGGCGGCGTACCAGGTGTAGCCAATTTCCAGGCGCTGGGCGCCGGACACGATGTCGTGGTAGCTGCTGGTGCCCAGCACTTGGCCGCTGTGGGCATCGGTGACGACAAAGGGGCAGCGCGTGCCTTGGGCTTGCATCTCCAGCGCTTTGTCGATGTAGGCCGTGGTTTCATCGGGCGCGGGCACCCAAGTCACGCGCAGATTCCACAGCTGGCCGTCTGCCGCCGCCGCTTGCAGGCCTGTGGTGTGCGCCAGTGTTAGAGGCTGCAAACGAACGCCCCAGCCTTGCAACTGGACGGGTGCAACAAAAGCAGGCATGGCATCAGGCATACGGGGCTTAGCTCTCAACGCAATCAATCGACTTCGGCTTCTTCCAGCACAGCTTTGGATTTTTGGCGGTTGCGCCAGATGCGCGCCAGGTGCAAGCCTGCGCCACCGCCGAGGCCGACCATCAAAATACCCACCATGCTGGAGCCGCTGTAGCCGTCGCTAAAGATGTCGATGCCCACAGCTTGCCCGAGGCCATAGCCAGCCAGTGCGCCCAGCATGAAGCACACCGCGTCAGACACCCCTTCCAGCAACAGTTTTTGCGCAGAAGCCATTGTTGATCTCCCTGATGATTGGTGGTGAAGCCTGTAAAGCTACGACAAGCGGCGGTTTTGCGCATTGGGGCAAGTCTGCAAAGGGGGTGTCAGCACCACGTCAGCGCAGACGCGCGCCAGGGTTAGCGGTTGCGCTGGTTCATGAACACCAGTTTTTCAAATAGGCTCATGTCCTGTTCGTTCTTCAGCAAGGCGCCCACCAGCGGCGGCACGGACACTTTTTGGTCGGGCGATTGCAGCGCTTCCAGCGGAATGTCTTCGGCTACCAGCAGCTTGAGCCAGTCGATCAGCTCGCTGGTCGAGGGCTTTTTCTTCAGGCCGGGCAGGCCCCGCACGTCGTAGAAGGTCTTGAGCGCGGCGCTGAGCAAATCGCCCTTGAGCGTGGGAAAGTGCACGGCCACGATCTGGCGCATGGTGTCTGCGTCGGGAAACTTGATGTAGTGGAAAAAGCAGCGGCGCAAAAAGGCGTCGGGCAGTTCTTTTTCGTTGTTCGAAGTGATGAACACCAGCGGGCGGTGCTTGGCGCGGATCATCTCGCGGGTTTCGTAGCAGTAAAACTCCATGCGGTCGATTTCACGCAGCAAATCGTTGGGGAACTCAATATCTGCTTTGTCGATTTCATCGATCAGCAAAGCCACGGGCTGCTCGGAAGTAAACGCCTGCCACAGCACGCCTTTGACAATGTAGTTGCGGATGTCTTGCGTACGTTCGTCGCCCAACTGGCTGTCGCGCAGACGCGAAACCGCGTCATATTCGTACAGACCCTGCTGTGCCTTGGTGGTGGATTTGATGTGCCATTGCAGCAAAGGCATGTCCAGGGCAGCGGCCACTTCTTCGGCCAGCATGGTTTTGCCCGTGCCAGGCTCCCCTTTCACCAACAGCGGGCGCTGCAGCTGGATGGCGGCATTCACCGCCAGCATCAGATCTTGGGTGGCAACGTAATTGTCAGAACCTTGGAATTTCATGGGCGTGATATCAGCGTAAACATTGATGTGAGTGCTTGACAACTGCTCTGATAATGAATTTTCGCGAGCAGATCCCAGCTACAACTTTGCAAAGGATTTTGTGCACAAATGATCAAAACATGGACCACGGTGTTTGCAATGTTTGTCGCTTGTGCGACGTCGTCCGCCACTGCCCAAACGGCGCAGGGCGATATCCAGGCAGGTAAAGGCAAGGTGGCCATGTGTATTGGCTGCCATGGCATTCCGGGCTACCAAGCCAGTTTTCCGGAGGTGCACAAGGTACCGATGATCGGAGGGCAGTCTGCCGCATATATGGCTGCAGCACTAGACGCGTACCGCAAGGGGGACCGTCGCCATCCGACAATGCGCGGGATTGCACAGTCGCTGAGCGATCAAGATATTGCTGATGTCTCTGCATACTACGAGGCACAAAGCCCCGCACTCGCTGAAGTGCAGCCCCACGACCCGCCGGCCCAGGTCGCCGCCTTGATCGAAAAAGGCGCGTGCTTTAGCTGCCACGGGCAAAACTTTGCCAAACCCATTGATGCCAGCTACCCCAAAGTGGCGGGTCAGCATGCTGACTATGTGTTGGTGGCGCTGAAATCGTATAAAACGATGGACAACGCCAGGGTGGGGCGCAGCAACGGCATCATGGCGCCGATTGCGCAGCAGTTCAGCAACCAAGAGCTCAAGCTGCTGGCCAACTACATTGGCAAGCTGGACGGTGATTTGAAAACCGTGCCCCAGCCGCATTTCCGCTGAGCAGTAGGTTGCGGCCAATCTGCCTTCGGCGCACCTCCCCAAAAAGCAAAGCCCGCACTGTGCGGGCTTTGCTTTTTTGGGGGGAAATTGGCAAGACGGCTTAGTCTTTGGTGGCGCGGCGCTGCACGGCAGCAACGTACTGGTTGCCATCGGGCGGATGGCCGTTGCGCTGGCTGTCGGCCAGCATTTGGCCCAGGCATTCCATCACTTCATGGTGCGCTTTGTGCAAGTCACCACGGCGCTTGGCCAGCAGCTCCACTGCCTGGCGAATGCCGCGGGGCTGGTCAATGCTGCATTGTTCGCTGATGGACAGGTGCATGGACAGGTGCAAGAACGGGTTGGTGCGCTCTGGCTCCAGATCGTAATTGCGTTGGACGGCAGCCTCTACATCGTCCAGCTCGGCGAAGTATTCGGGGTGTTCATCAATCCACAGGCTGGCCAGTGTCTCAATCGCCTCCATGGGGGCGTTGGTGTTCATTTTGCTGCGTACGCTGCAAAAAAAACGGCGTACGTCAGCTTGGGTGGGGTTGAAAAGCATGATGGCCGCCAGCGTAGCATGACCATGGAAAACCAGTCGCCAAGGTGCCAAACACCAGGCTGCCGCGCAAGCGTAAGATCGCACGCTTTGTGTGTGCAGCTCTTGGGTGCGGGTTCATGGATTTTCAGACTTGGTTGGCGTTTTTTTCGGCGTGCGTGTTTATTGCGATTTCGCCCGGCTCTGGCGCGGTGCTGTCTATGAGCCACGGGCTGGCCTACGGTGTGCGCCAGACTTCCGCCACCATTGGTGGTCTGCAACTGGGCTTGCTGCTCATTCTTTTGATAGCCGGTGGGGGCGTGGGCGCAGTGCTGATTGCCTCCGATGTGGCCTTTACGGTGGTGAAAGTGCTGGGTGCTTGCTACCTGATTTATCTGGGGTGGAGCCAGTGGCGAAGTGTGGGGAACGGGGTAGATGTGGGGCATGTGCAAGCCACGCCCCTGCCTTGGCAGCAGCGCACGTTATCGGGATTTTTGACCAATGCGACCAACCCCAAGGGCATCATTTTCATGGTGGCGGTGTTGCCGCAGTTTTTAAGCACCCAGCGCCCGCTGTGGATGCAGTTGCTGGTGATGTCGGTGACCTGTCTGGCCGTAGATACCGTGGTCATGCACGGCTATGCGGCCAGCGCCAGTGCTTTGCGCCGCTGGATGCGCAGCCCAGAAGCGATGCGTTGGCAAAACCGGATTTTTGGCGGCCTGCTTATGCTGGTGGGTGCGGGGCTGTTTTTTGTGCAGCGTTCTGTGCACCAAGGGTAATCCTCAGGATTGCAAGCTTGCACAATAAATCATAGCTGCTAGCGCTTGCTGCATAAGCCCTAGAGGCTGATTGGATGCATGAGACTTAAGGGGCAACCCTTGTCGCGCGGCCGACTGACGGCAGGCGCCATGCTTTCTAGATTGCAGGCATGAAAACTTTCCACTCTTATGCCGAACTGCGCGCCTGCGCAGGCCAAGAAGTTGCTGTGACGGACTGGGTGACCATCACCCAGGCGCAGGTCAATCTGTTTGCCGATGCGACAGGCGATCACCAGTGGATCCACGTCGATCCTGTCAAGGCTGCGCAAGGCCCGTTTGGAGGGCCGATTGCGCATGGCTTTTTGTCACTGTCGCTGCTGCCGCTGTTTTTTGAAAAAGCAGTGCGTATCCAGGGCGCCACGATGGGCGTGAACTATGGGCTGAACAAAGTGCGTTTTCCTGCGCCAGTGCCTGTGGGCAGCCGGGTGCGTGCACGGGTGGGGGTGCAGGCGGTGGAGCCCGTGGGGCCGGACAGTGTGCAAATCACCTGGCTGGTGACGGTAGAGCGTGAAGGGGGCGACAAGCCCGTGTGTGTGGCGGAGTCGCTGTCACGCAGTTATGGCGCGGCGATGGGTGATTGGTGAGCGGGGTTGCAGCCCCCAACTGCCGCGTCCAGCGTGGTGCCGGGGGCGTGGGTGCTTAATTAATGTTCACCGCTGGGAATCAGCCCGGCATCGCGTGCAGCTTGTGCCTGGGCGATGACCTCGGCACGGCTGACGGTGGACTGGGTGCTGGTTTCATCGGCGCGCAGCACGACGTTGTCGCCGTGCACCACTTGACCGGCAGCACGTGCGGCTTGGTAATCGGCAATCACTTGGGCGTGGGTCAGCTGGCTGTCGGTGCGCAGCTCATCAGCGCGCAGCGGGGTTTGGTCGCTGGCAAATGCCGCAGTGCTAGCCAATGCAATCACAACACCAATGGTACGAATCACAAACATCTGATTTCCTTTCAATCATCTAAAAACATAGCGTCTTAGGCGGCGCATGTTGAATAGAGCGAAGGAATGTGTTTGCAGTTCAGTGTTTATTGCTGCCTGTATTTACAACACACTGTTGCTGAAAATGGGACAGTGAGTGGCTCAATGTGCTGCTGTGCCTGTCGGCGTGATGAAGCCGTTTTGGCGCCATGCTTCAAACACGGTCACGGCCACGGCGTTGGACAGGTTCAGGCTGCGTTGGCCCGCCAGCATGGGCAGGCGCAGGCGCTGCGTGGTGGGAAAAGATTCGCGCAGCGCGGGTGCGAGGCCGCGGGTTTCGCAGCCAAAGACAAAGTAGTCACCCGGCTGAAACTGCAGGCTGTGCGCAGGCTGGCTGCCGTGGGTGGTCATGGCAAACATGCGTGTGGGGTTGGGCTGCATGGTGTCCAGAAAGGCTTGCCAGTTGGCATGGCGGCGCGTGCTGGTGTATTCGTGGTAATCCAGACCTGCGCGGCGCATCAGGCGGTCTTCCATCGAAAAGCCCAGGGGCTCAATCAGGTGCAACTGGCACCCGGTATTGGCGGCCAGGCGGATGATGTTGCCTGTATTCGGTGGAATCTCAGGCTCTACAAGAACGATATGAAACATGGCGGCGTATTGTCCGCTTTTGGGCTTGTCCTTGCCGGTGTTTATGGTGTCCGGGCCATGCAAAGCACATCAATCTGGCGCGCACCAGCTTGCAGCAGGCAGCGGCTGGCGGCGGTGAAGGTAGCGCCGGTGGTCATGACGTCATCAATCAGCAGCACATGCCGGTCGGTAATGCGGTGGCGCTGTGCATCTGCCACAGCAAAGGTGTGGCGCAGATTGCGCAAGCGCTGTGCCCGGGTCAAATCGCTTTGGGCGGTTGTATGGCGCGTGCGTTGCAGGCAGTGGGGGAGGTATTGCGCGGGGCTCAGGTGCCGGGCCAGTTGTGCCGCGGGGTTGTATCCGCGCTCTCGCATGCGCTGCGGTGACAGGGGGATGGGGATGAGCACATCGGCCGTCTCGAGCAGGTTGATGACCTGTGGGTCTTGTCGCATCCAACGTGCAAAGTGTGCGGCCAGTGCGGGCTGCTGCGCGAATTTCCAGCGGGCAATCAACGTATTGCACGGGTAGCTGTAATCCATCCATGCATGGGCGTGTTGCCAGATGGCAGGTTTTTGCAAGCATGTGCCGCAGCGGGGGCGCTCAGCGCTCAAGCCGGGCAACGCCATAGCGCAACCAGTGCAGCGAAAGACGGGGTGGAAAAAACGCTGCTGGCAGGCGGCGCACAGCACATCGGCACTGGGCCATGCACGGCAAGCCAGGCATTGGCTGGGAAGCGTGAGGCGGTCTTTGCCAAAAGGGGATAGCCATGTTGGCCAGCGCGGCAGCATGAAATCAATATACTGCCGCGGCACCCGCGACTGCCATGCCGTATGGCGGCGGGGTTGTGCAGTGAATATTCCATGTCTGAGAACTTGCCCCCCACCATTGATCCGATGGCTGCCGCACGCTGGCAGCTTGCTGCCCCTGCGCAATCGCCTTGGCTGCACGAAGAGGTGGGGCGCCGCATGGAAGATCGTTTGCAATGGATTTGCCGTACACCGCAAACATGGTGTGACTGGCAGCCTGTGCGTGGAGGCATGCAAGCACACACCCTGGTGGCGCAGCGTTATCCGCAAGCCCACTGCCATGTGGTGGAGGTGGCGCCGCGCATGCAGGCCGTGGCGCAGGCGCAATGGGCCAAGCCTTGGTGGAAGCCGAATTGGAGCGGTGCGAAAACTCGGGTAGAAATGCCAGCGAAAGGCGCGGTAGAAATGCTGTGGGCCAATATGGCGCTGCACCACCAAGCACAGCCTATGCGCATGCTTCAAGCCTGGCATGACGTTTTGGCGGTGGATGGGTTTGTGATGTTTTCATGTTTTGGGCCAGATACCGCCAAAGAGCTGCGGCAGCTGTACGCCCAGCTGGGTTGGCCCGCAGCGGGCCACAGCTATACCGATATGCATGACTGGGGTGACATGCTGGTGCAGGCAGGTTTTGCAGAACCCGTGATGGACATGGAGACGATCACATTGACTTTTGCCACGCCTGAGCGCTTGCTGCAAGAGCTGCGTGAGCTGGGGTGCAACTTGCACCCTCAGCGCTTTGCAGGGTTGCGCGGCAAAGCGTGGCTCAACGCTTTGCATCAGGCTATAGATCGGCACTTGCGTGTTGACAGCAGTGAAGGGCAGATTGCTCTGACCTTTGAGCTGGTGTATGGCCATGCATTCAAGCCAGCGCCGCGCGTCGCAGTGGAGCGCGAAAGCGCTGTCTCTTTAGAACAAATGCGCACCATGCTTCAAAAAGGCAGGGAGCAGGGTTTGCGATAGGCGAAATGCCGCTTTTGCTGCTTTGATTTAAAACAAAGCGCACTACAATTTTTTCAAACTACTGATAGCAAGCACGCGTGGAAATATCACTCTGCGCGGTGCAAAGCCACAGGGCCTGAGGGCCTCTTCAGGGGAGACAAAATTGGTGTGTCGCTATGCCTTGCAGACAGGCTCGAGCGCAAATCTTGCGTCGGCCTGCAGTGTGTTTGTTTCTTGGGGTCTTGCGTGGTCATTTGCACGCAGCCTGCCTCTCCATCGGTCGAAGTCTGCGCAACGTCCTACAGCACGTCGTTGCAGCAGCCGTGCTTCCTGCTTGAAATCCCTGTACGCATTTGTGTCGCCGCCTTGCAGACTGCCAGTGCGGCAGCGCAGTGCTGCGTGCCAGGTGCCTTGATCCGCCCGCTTTCTTTGCAAGATGTCGCGTGGAACTGCAGGGCAGCTACGCAACGGAATTCCGGAGGCTTAGACGCAAGTGAGAACTATGAAAAGCAGATTTTCCCCACTGGTTTCTCTGGGTACGGCGGCAGCGGCATGGGTAGCAAGTGCGGCACATGCGGTGCAAGATTTGCCCGGTGGCCCGGCCGTGAAGCAGTTGAACTTGCATCCACCCGTTACGCGCATTGCCCAAGAGCAGCACTTTCTGCACTGGATGATGCTGTCCATTTGCGTGGTGATTTTTGTGGGTGTGTTTGCGGTGATGTTTTATTCCATCTGGAAGCATCGCAAATCACAGGGTGCCAAAGCAGCCAACTTTCATGAGTCTGCGACCGTGGAGGTGATCTGGACGGTCATTCCCTTCATCATCGTGATCTTGATGGCACTGCCTGCCACCAAGGTTTTGGTGGCGCAAAAAGATACGACGAATGCAGAGCTGACCATCAAGGTCACGGGCTACCAGTGGAAATGGGGTTATGACTACCTCAAGGGGCCGGGGGAGGGTTTGAGCTTTTTATCAACCATTGACAGCAGCCACCGTGCGATGTCGGACAGCGGTGACGTGAGCCAAGCGCCGAATGACTACCTGCTGCGCGTTGACCACCCGTTGGTGGTGCCCGTAGGCAAGAAGGTGCGCATCATCACCACCGCCAATGATGTGATTCACAGTTTCATGGTGCCGGCGTTTGGCATCAAGCAAGACGCGATACCGGGTTTTGTGCGCGATACCTGGTTCAAAGCAGAAAAGCCCGGGGACTATTACGGCCAGTGCGCCGAGCTGTGTGGCAAAGAACATGCCTATATGCCAATTCATGTGAAGGTGCTGGATACAGCGCCCTACGCAGCGTGGGTGGAAGAGCAGCAAAAGCTGGCTGCTGCGAAAAAAGATGACCCTACCAAAGAATGGAAGCTTGATGAGCTGATTGCCCGTGGTGCCAAGGTGTATGCGGCCAATTGCGCAGCCTGTCATCAGGCCAATGGCAAGGGCGCTGGCGCAATCAAGCCACTGGATGGCAGTGCGCTGGTGCGAGGCAGTTTGGCAGAGCCGATGCATGTGGTGCTGGAAGGTCGTGTCAACGGTACCATGCCTTCGTGGAAGCAATTGAGTGATGTGGAGTTGGCCGCTGTGCTGACCTATGTGAAAAATCACTGGAGCAATCAGACCGGGCAGTTGATTCAGCCTGCGCAGTTTACGGCTGCGCGCCAGGGCAAATTTCCAGAAGGTGAAGCCGCACCGGCAGCACAACCGTCGCCACCTGCAGCAGCCGCAGAAACGCCACCCGCAGATGCGGCCAACGTGAGCCATGCTATGCCGGTGCAGGTATTCTTTGCGACGGGGCAAAGCGCACTGGATACCAAGGCGCAGGTGCAAGTCCAAGCCGCTGCAGCATGGTTGAACGCGCATGCAGATGTCAAAGTGGCCTTGTCTGGCTTTGTAGATGCCACGGGCAGTGCGGATGTGAATGCCGAGCTGGCCAAGCAGCGGGCACAGGCCGTCGCTAAAGCCTTGACAGATGCGGGCGTTGCTGCCGAGCGCATTGAAATGCGCAAACCCCAAACCATTACCGACAGCACAGGCGCTGATGAGCAAGCGCGTCGTGTCGATATCGTGGCTGCGCAGTGAGCGCATTGAACAGACAGAGCGAGGGAGACACGCACATGAGCGCCATTTACCCACCTTCTCACGACGCCGTTCACGACGATCACCACCATGATCATCACCACGCCACGCCCACGGGCTGGCGCCGCTGGCTGTACGCCACCAACCATAAAGATATTGGCACGCTGTATCTGCTGTTCAGCTTCACCATGCTGATGATTGGTGGTGTGCTGGCACTGCTGATTCGGGCAGAGCTGTTCCAGCCCGGTCTGCAACTGGTCAACCCAGAGCTGTTTAACCAGCTCACCACCATGCACGGCTTGATCATGGTGTTTGGCGCCATCATGCCCGCCTTTGTGGGCTTTGCGAACTGGATGCTGCCGCTGCAAATCGGTGCTTCAGACATGGCGTTCGCGCGCATGAACAACTTCAGTTTCTGGCTGATGGTGCCCGCCGGCATCATGCTGGTGGCTTCGTTTTTTATGCCCGGTGGTGCGCCTGCTGCAGGCTGGACGCTGTACGCACCGCTGACGCTGCAGATGGGCCCCTCGATGGACACCAGCATTTTTGCCATGCACATCATGGGTGCTAGCTCCATCATGGGGTCGATCAACATCATCGTCACCATCTTGAACATGCGCGCGCCCGGCATGACGCTGATGAAAATGCCCATGTTTGCCTGGACTTGGTTGATTACGGCTTACCTGCTGATTGCCGTGATGCCAGTGCTGGCCGGCGCCATCACCATGACGCTGACCGACCGCCACTTTGGCACCAGCTTCTTCAACCCCGCAGGTGGGGGCGATCCGGTGATGTACCAGCACATCTTCTGGTTCTTTGGCCACCCCGAGGTCTACATCATGATCTTGCCGGCCTTTGGCATCATCAGCCAGATTGTGCCAGCCTTCAGCCGCAAAAAGCTGTTTGGCTATGCGTCGATGGTGTACGCCACCAGTTCGATTGCGATTTTGAGTTTCATCGTCTGGGCGCATCACATGTTCACCACGGGCATGCCGGTGACGGGGCAGCTGTTTTTCATGTATTCCACCATGCTGATCTCGGTGCCCACGGCGGTGAAGATCTTCAACTGGGTGGCCACCATGTGGCGCGGCTCTATGACGTTTGAGACGCCGATGCTGTTTTCGGTGGGCTTTATCTTTGTCTTCACCATGGGTGGGTTTACGGGGCTGATTCTGTCCATGGCACCCATCGACATTCAGTTGCAAGACACCTACTACGTGGTGGCGCACTTTCACTATGTGCTGGTCGCAGGCTCGCTGTTTTCCATGTTTGCGGCCTACTACTACTGGTCGCCCAAGTGGACGGGGGTGATGTACTCCGAGCGCCGGGGGCAGATCCATTTTTGGGGCTCCCTGGTTTTCTTCAACATCACTTTCTTCCCCATGCACTTCTTAGGCTTGGCAGGTATGCCGCGCCGCTATGCCGACTACCCGATGCAGTTTGCTGACTTCAATGCCGTGGCATCGGTGGGGGCGCTGGGCTTTGGTTTGATGCAGGTGTATTTCTTCCTGGCAGTGGTGGTTCCTGCCATGCGCGGCAAGGGCGCCAAAGCTCCGCAAAAGCCCTGGGAGGCTGCAGAAGGCCTGGAGTGGGAAGTGCCTTCGCCCGCACCTTTCCACACGTTTGAAACCCCTCCCAAACTCGGCAGCACGGCTACCCGTGTGATTGGATAAAACCATGATGCACCTTAAACACAGCAACTCCATGCCCAGCCGCACCGAGACGTGGCAACTCCAGCGCCAGCGCAATGCACGCATGGCGTGGATCTTGGCGTCGATTGCTGCTACGTTTTTTATCGGCTTTGTCGCCAAGATGGCTTGGCTTGGCGGCTAACACACAGGCACGCACATGCAACAGCACAAGCGCCGCGCCAATTTGCAGATGGTCACCAAGCTCTTGGTGATCACCATCGGCATGTTTGCTTTTGGATATGCCCTCATACCCATTTACAAGCATGTGTGCGAGGCGCTGGGTATCAACATTCTCACGATTTCTGAGCGGCAGGTGCCGGGTAACGGCGTGGTGGGTAAGCTGCCTGCGAACACCCAAGTCGATACCAGCCGCACGATCACCGTGGAGTTTGATGCCAACGCGCGTGGCCCGTGGGACTTCAAACCGGAAAAGGTGTCTATGCAGGTGCACCCGGGCGAGCTAGCCACGGTGTTGTACGAGTTTCAAAACGTGCAAGACCGCGCCATGGCGGCGCAAGCCATTCCCAGTTATGCGCCGCGCAATGCTGCGCCGCATTTCACCAAAATGGAATGTTTTTGCTTTAACCAGTATGAGCTGCAGCCTGGTGAAAAAAAAGAGTGGCCGGTGGCGTTTGTGATCGACCCCAAGCTGCCTAAAGACGTGACCACCATTACCTTGAGCTACACCTTTTTTGAAGTGGGTGGGCGTGTGCCAGCCGCGCCCACTTCCCCTGTGGTTACGGGTCGCGTCAAAGGACAGGAGGAGCAGCCGTCTTGAGTACCCCACCACCACCTTCTCCTCTGTCGCGCTGGCGATCCATTCAAGCCATGGCTTGGGCTTTGCTGGGGGTGCGCAAAGGCAGTGAATGGCACAAAGACTCCGCGCACATCAAGCCGCTACAAATTGTGGCAGTAGGGGTGGCGGCGATTTTTGTCTTTGTATTGATGTTGATATCGATCGTGAATTGGGTGGTTTAGCGCACAGCGCTGGGCCGATACGCAATGGTTGGGACACGCAATGGTTGAGATGCGTGATTACAGGAGCTGACATGGCGACACCGCAGACTGCAAGCACCCCTTACTACTATGTTCCCGCAGCGTCGGGGTACCCCATCTGGGCGGCAGCCGGCTTGTTTTTTGTAGTGCTGGGTGCCGGGATGTGGGTGAACGGCCACCAATGGGGCATGTGGAGTTTTGTGTTTGGCCTGTCGTGGTGGCTGGTGGTGCTCTACCGCTGGTTCCACGAAGCAGCCATCGAAAGTGAGCAGGGGCTGCTGGGGCGCAAGATTGATTTGTCTTACCGCTGGAGCATGAGCTGGTTCATCTTTTCGGAAGTGATGTTCTTTGGCGCTTTCTTTACCGCCTTGTGGTGGGGGCGGGCGCACTCCGTGCCGGCCTTGGGCAGTTTGGACAATGCCTTGCTGTGGCCTGGCTTCAGCGCCGTGTGGCCCAGTGTGATGCCAGGTGCCACCGCTTCTCCCGCAGGTACGGTCGAAGCCTTTCAAACCGTGGGCCCGTTTTGGTTGCCCACCATCAATACCGCGTTGCTACTGACTTCTGGCGTCACACTCACCATTGCGCACCATGCGTTGCGACTGGGGCAGCGCGCCAAAACGGTGGCTTGGATGTGGGTGACCGTGTTGCTGGGCATCACCTTCTTGTGTGTACAAGGCTATGAGTACTTTCACCTCTACACCGACTTGAACTTGAAGATGTCTTCCGGCATTTTTGGCTCCACCTTCTACTTGCTCACGGGCTTTCACGGCTTTCACGTGTTTGTGGGGATGTTGATGCTGCTGTTCATCACCCTGCGGCTGCAAAGTGGGCATTTCACGGCCGAGCGCCATTTCGGCTTTGAAGGTGCCGCTTGGTACTGGCACTTTGTGGACGTGGTGTGGCTGGGTTTGTACATCCTGGTGTACTGGATGTAGGGTTCAGGCTGCGGCCTAGCGCAGAGCCGCAGCAAACTGGCAGCAACAACGACTGAAACAATGCATAAAAAAGAGCGGTTGGCGTACGTAAATATTGGGTTTCAATATGAAAAAGCATTGAAGCCCAATATCTTCAAGCGCCAGCAGCTCTCTTTTTTATTTCAACGCGAGACGGGCAAGCCCGTGGGCTGGATGTACCCCAGCTTCCACGCCAGCAGCAAACACACAAACAAGACCACCGACAGCAGCACCCGCACGGTCAGGGCGCGGGCCATGTTTTTGCTGCGCTGCTCGTCACTGTGCGCATCGCTTTTGCGCAGCATAAAAAAACCGGCGCTGGCAAGGCTGACCACAATGGCCAGCAAGAAAAGGGCGATGGCATATGTCATGCCATCCATTATCGGGAGGCCTGTATGACGCGCAAGCGGGGCAACCTGCGGTGGTGGATCGCCACGCTGTGTGGCGTCTGTGGGGTGTTGCTGGGCATTGCGCTGGGTTTGTGGCAGCTGGATAGGGCGGCGCAAAAAAAGCAGTTGCACGCAGCAGCGCAGGCACAAGCGGATGCACCCTTGCTGGATGCGGACTTGCTCAGCCAGCGTTTTGCGCACAATCTGCAAGATGCTGGCGCGTGGCTGCACCGCCGCATTCAACTTCAAGGACAGTGGCTCGCTGCCTATACGGTGTATCTGGATAACCGCCAGATGCAAGGGCGCCCCGGTTTTTATGTGCTGACGCCGCTGCAACTGGCAGATGGCGGCGTGGTCTTGGTGCAGCGCGGCTGGATTGCGCGCAACTTTCAAGATCGCACCGCGCTGCAGCCCGTCACAACACCGGCTGGTAGCGTGCAGGTGCAAGGGGTGCTGGCAGGCCCGCCCGCGCGGCTGTATGCCTTGGGGAAAGAGGATGTTGCGCCGTCGTCGCAGCAGCCCCGTATTCAGCAAAATTTGTCGCTGCCAGCCTATGCCAAGGCCACGGGGCTGGCGTTGTGGCCTCTGACCGTGGTGCAAACGGGCGCTGCCAGTGAAGGGCTGCTGCGTGACTGGCCCCAGCCCAGCAGCGGCATTGCCACACACCAAGGTTATGCCTTCCAATGGTTTGCCATTGCCGCAGTCCTTGCCACCATGTTGCTGTGGTTCCAATTTTTGCGCCCTCGCCGGCGCCGCCTTTCACGCCATGCCATCCAAACACACTGATTTGCAGCCCTTGGGGCTGACCGTTCACAGCACGCCCAGCATGCACCGCCTGGCACAGGGCGTGCAAGACCATGCAACTCAGCGCACAGGCCGCTGGAAAATGTTTGCTGTGCTGTTGGTGTGTGCAGCGCCGGTGATTGCGTCGTACTTCACCTATTACGTGGTACGCCCGGATGGGCGCCGCAATTTTGGTGCGTTGATTGCGCCGCAAAAAGACATGCCTGCGGCACTCATGGCCACGACGCTGGAGGGGCAAGCTGTGCCCCTGTCTTCATTGAAAGGGCAGTGGCTCTTGCTCAGTACTTCGGATGCGGCATGCGATGCACAGTGCGAAACCCATTTGTATTTACAGCGCCAACTGCGCGAAGGCTTGGGGCGAGAAAAAGACCGCCTTGATTGGGTGTGGCTGATTCAAGATGGGCAACTGCCATTTGGGGCGCTGCAAACTGCGCTGCAGTCTGCGCAAGTGCTGCGGGTCGATGCCACGGCCTTGCAAACGTGGCTGCAACCGCAAGAAGGTGCCAAGCTGTCCGACCATTTGTATGTGGTGGACCCGCAAGGGCACTGGATGATGCGCTTTCCTGCACACCTGGACAAAGCGAGCGCACCGCAGGCCAAACGCGATTTGGAGCGCCTGCTGAGGGCATCGTCTTCTTGGGATCAGCCTGGGCGCTGATGCCTACAAGCCTTTGCAGAGGTCGTGTTTGTTTTTGCGGTTATGGTTATGCGATTGATTGACTGGATTGTTTGACTGAGATTGCCATGCACAGAAGACGCGCTTTGCACTCCCTGCTGGTGGGGGCAACCACCCTCACCGCAGCCTCTTTATTGCTGGGCTGCAAGCCTGAAAAAATGAGCTTTGAAGGGGTAGACATCACGGGGGCTGCTTACGGAAAAGACTTTCCTTTGTTCGATACACAGGGCAAGCAACGCTCGGTGCAAGAATTCGCAGGGAAAGTGGTGGTGGTTTTTTTCGGTTACACCCAATGCCCTGATGTGTGTCCCACCACATTGCAAGAACTGGTGGAGGTGAAAGCCGCCCTGGGCCCGCAAGGCGATCGGGTGCAAGGCGTATTCGTTTCGCTGGACCCCGAGCGAGATACCCCTGAAGTCTTGCAGGCCTATGCGGCTGCGTTTGATCCTTCCATGGTGGCCCTGACTGGCTCGGCAGAGCAGATCATGGCGGTCGCCAAAGACTTCAAGGTCTTCTTCAAAAAGGTGGAAGGCAAGCAGCCCGGCAGCTACACGCTGGACCATTCCGCAGGTATGTATGTGTATGACCCCAAGGGGCAGCTGCGTGTCTACCACCGTTATGGCCAAGGGGCCGCCGCACTGGCCAAGGATGCCAAAGCCTTGCTGGATGAAGCAGCTGCGTAAATAGCGGCGCAGCGCAGGCTCCCTGCGCTTTTGATGCAAATTTTTTGCGTCAAAACAGATTCATTTTGTAACTTGCGCGGTAGCATGTTACGGATGTGCTGTTTTCACCCGGTTGGCGGTGCACGGCCAGTCATCCTTGTATGAACATTAAAGCCGCAAGCTCCAGCACCGAGTCTGAACCTATATCACCGCATGCATTGCCCTCTTTTATCGGCGGTGGGCCGCACACCGCTGCGGCAGCGGTTGTGTGGGGAGAGTGGGTGAGAGAGGCATGGAATGCCGCGCCCGATGGCATTTTGCTGGTCGACAGCAGCGGCACCATCATCTCCAGCAATGCAGCCATGAGTTTGATCTCTGGCTTTGCACAAAATGAGCTGGAAGGCCAAGCTGTCGAGATGCTGGTGCCCGAAAGCATGCACGCTTCACACAAGGTGGATGTGCATCGCTTCTTCTTGCAGCCCAGGCGCCACAGCATGGGCATGGGGCGCACTTTGTGGCTGCAACGCAAAGATGGAGCCCACGTTCCTGTGGACATTGCACTGGGCAACTTTGACCGTGATGGCGCTCCGCTGGTGGTGGCTTTTGTGCGTGATGTCACAGAAATGCGCCGCTTGGAAGAGCGCATGCAATACCAAGCCACGCACGACATTTTGACGGGACTGCACAACCGATGGTCATTCACCCAGCGTCTGCATGAGAGCCTGCAGCAAACGCAAGTGACGGGCGAGCCTGTAGCTCTTTTGCTGCTTGATCTGGACAACTTTAAGTCGATCAACGATGGCTACGGACATGCTGCCGGTGACCATGTGCTGCAAGAGGTGGCCAAACGTTTGAAGTCTGTGATTCGCAACCAAGGCGTGCTTTCACGCCTGGGCGGGGATGAATTTACGGTGCTGGTGCCTGACACTGATATGGAGCAGGCCCAGTCTTGGGCACAGCAAATTTTGTTTGCCATGTCTACGCCATGCCGGTGGGGGCATGTGCTGCTGGACTTTGGCGCCAGTATCGGCGTTGCCATTTCTCCGACCGACTCTCGAGATCCATCCACGCTACTGCGCTATGCGGACATGGCCATGTACCGTGCAAAAGAGCATGGCCGTGGCAACTTTGTGTTCTACGAAGACAGCATGGGCCATGAGATGGCTGAGAAAGTCTTGCTCTCTGAGCGCTTGCGACTGGCATTGGGCTATGAAGGCATCAAGTTGTATTACCAGCCGCAGATCGATATCCGCACCGGGCAAGTCTGTGGTGCCGAGGCCTTGGTGCGCTGGAAAGACCCGTTGCTGGGAGAAATTACGCCAGATCGCTTCATCCCTGTAGCTGAATCGTCCGGCCTCATTATTGGGCTGGGCAACTATGTGCTGGATGCGGCCTGCAAGCAGGTCAGTTTGTGGCTGCAGCAGGGGCAGCCCGTGCGCATTGCGGTGAATTTGTCGGCGCAACAACTGCGCCAGCCCAACTTGGTGCAGTTGGTGCGAGATGCCTTAGAGCGTTACCAAGTGTCTCCGTCTTGGTTGGAGCTGGAAGTGACGGAAACGCAGGCGATGCAAGACCCAGAGCATGCCTGCCGCATGCTGGCTGAGTTGGCGGGCCTGGGGGTAAGTTTGGCCCTGGATGATTTTGGGAACGGCCATTCTTCATTGGCATATTTGCAGCACTTGCCGGTTCAGCGGCTGAAGCTGGGAAAAGACTTTATGCGTACGGGGCGCTTGGGCAGCAAGCTTTTGCGGGCGATGATTCAGTTTGGCCACGCTTTGAATCTGCAAGTGGTGGCGGAAGGCGTAGAAACTGAGGAGCAGCGCAGCCAGCTAGAAGCGATGGGCTGTGAGTGTTACCAAGGTTGGCTGGCTTCGAAAGCGATGACTGCTTTGGAGTTCGAAACATGGCGCAGCCAGCGCTGACATTGCCTGAGCAGCTATAAAAAATCCACCCGAAGGTGGATTTTTTTGTATGCATAGGGCGGATTACTGGTTGCTGATTTTTTGCTCTTTAATCAGGCGGCTTAACTCCGCTGTATCTTTCTGGATGCGATTGGCCAGCCCTTCCGGGGAAGTGCCAACCATTTGCCAGCCTTGCTGGAACAATTTTTCTCGCACGGCAGGGCTGCGGGCAATCTCTACCAGCATGGCCGCCAGCTTGGTGCGGATCTCTGCGGGCATGGAGCTGGGCGCCGCAAACGCATTCCAAATTTGCAGGTCAAAGTTCTTGATACCAGCCTCCGCCAGGCTCGGAACGCCAGGGGCCAAAGCACTGCGGCCGCTGGAGGTCACGCCAATCAAGCGCAGCTTGCCGGCTTGCGCCTGGGCCATGGCCAGCGCAGGGGGCAGCAAAGCCATTTGCAGTTGGCCGCCCATCATGGCCGTAGCAACTTGGGGGTAGCCGCTGTAGGGAACATGGATCGGCGCAATACCGCTGCGCGCTTTCAGCAGCTCGGTGCCGAGGTGACCAATCGTGCCCACACCGGGGGTGCCGTAGCTCCAGGTGTCACCCGCTTTTTGTGCCGCCGCAAAGAAAGATTGGGCATCGGCATTTTGGGGAACCCCGGGTTGCTCGACGGGAGCGGTCAACACCAGCGGCGAAACGCCAATCAAGGTCAGCGGTGCCAAGTCTTTGAGGGGGTCATAAGGTGTGGCAGGGTTGAGGATTTTGGCAATCGTCATATTGCCATTGATCATCAAACCAATCGTATGGTTGTCGTGGGCGCGGGCCACTTCGGTAGCGCCAATATTGCCGCCAGCCCCCACTTTGTTTTCCACAATAACTGGCTGGCCCAGTAGCTTGGACAAGGGCTCCGAGAAGGTGCGAGCGGTCAAGTCGGGCGAGGAGCCACCTGGGAAACCCACCACAATGCGTACCGGTTTGGTGGGCCAGGCAGCCGTAGAGGCTGCAAAAACAGAACTGGTGGCAGAGGCTGCCACCAAAGCAGTACCTGCAGCCAATATGGTGCGGCGAGCAATCAAAGAGAGGGTGGTCATCGTGCGTTGAGCATAAAAACTGCAAGAAGAGAAAAATCCTTGCAGGAAAAAAAGAAAGCCCGAAGATTATCCGGGCTTGCGTGGGCAGCAATCTGGCATATTTCAGCCAGACCGCGCAAGAACGTTTTTAGGCGAACTCAGTCAGCGCTTTTTTCATCTTTTTCATAGCAGCCACTTCAATTTGGCGAATGCGCTCAGCGCTCACACCATACTCTGCAGCCAGCTCATGCAGCGTCATGCCGCCCGTGCCGTCATCGTTGACCTTCAGCCAGCGCTCTTCTACGATGCGGCGGCTGCGGTCATCCAGCATTTCAAGGGCTTGGGCAATGCCATCGGTTGCCAAGACATCACGTTGGCGTGTCTCAATCATATTAGTGGGCTCGTGCGCCGCATCCGACAGGTAAGCGATAGGCCCAAAAGCGTGCTCGCCATCGTCACTGGGGCTCGGGTCCAGTAGCACATCACCGCCCGACAAGCGGGTTTCCATCTCCATGACTTCTTCGCGCTTGACGTTGAGCTTGGCGGCCATCGCGTCAATCTGCTGCTCCGTCAAGGTTTCGCGCAGCGCCAAGTCGTCGTCCATCACGGCATCGGCTTGCATGCCTTGCTTCATGGAGCGCAGATTGAAGAACAACTTGCGCTGGGCCTTGGTGGTTGCCACTTTGACCATGCGCCAGTTCTTCAAGATGTATTCGTGGATCTCTGCCTTGATCCAGTGCATGGCGTAGCTGACCAGCCGAACGTTTTGCTCGGGGTCAAAGCGCTTGACGGCCTTCATCAGGCCCACATTGCCTTCTTGGATCAAATCGCCCTGGGGCAAGCCATAGCCCAAATACTGGCGCGAGATAGACACCACCAAGCGCAGGTGAGACATGATCAGACGCCCAGCGGCATCCAGATCATTGTGTTCTTTGAGTTTGCGGGCGTAGTCCTGCTCTTCTTCTTGAGTGAGCATAGGCAGGCGGTTCACCGCTGTAATGTAGGCATCCAAGTTGCCCAGCGGAGGTACCAATGCCCAAGGATTCGCAGGTGCCAAGGCCGAAGCAGCGAGGGTGCCGGTTGGGTTTGTCATTGCACTGATCCTTTCATCCATTGCTTCATATTAGCACTCTCTAAGACCGAGTGCTAAGCCATAAGTTCCCATGAGGTTGTCAGTTGGTGGCTGGCTGCGCCTGCGCCGTGGGAGTATCGAGTTTCGACCAACACTCTTGTAGAGTGCGCAAGCGTTTGCAAGTTTCAAAAAAAGTTGAATGTGTGATGTGGGAAAGTCCTTCTCGGCCTGTGGCTTTTGTGTGTTTGGCGCTCAGCATGGCGCTGGTGGGCAGTTATGTGGCGCTGTCCAAGCCGTTGGCGGCCTTGTTCCCTGTTTTTTTGCTGGCGTGGTTGCGCTTTGGTATTGGCGCGGTGGCCATGGCCCGCTGGCTGCAAAAGTCACCGGGCGACGCGCCCTTGGCACCACGCACGCGGTGGTTGTTGTTTCTGGAGTCCTTCTTTGGCAACTTCTTGTTCACGTTGTGCATGGTGACAGGCGTGAGCCTGACGGGCGCGGTGACGGCCGGTGTCACCATGGCTTCCATTCCGGTGGCAGTGGCCCTGCTGAGCTGGTTATTGCTGCGCGAGCAGATCATGCCGCGCACGTGGCTGGCGGTGGCGCTGGCCGTGGCGGGGATTGCGCTGTATGCAGCGGCAAAGCCAGCGGAGGTAACCACTGCCCATGCGTATGCCTGGCTGGGGCAGTGGCTGCTGGTGGCGGCGGTGCTGTGTGAGGCAGCCTACGCCGTGATTGGCAAGCGCTTGACGGCGGTGCTCAGCCCCAAACGCATCAGCGCCATCATCAATGTATGGGGCTTTTTGCTGTCCACGCCTATGGGCTTGTATGTGGCGTGGCAGTTTGACTTTGCGGCCGTCAGCCTACCGATGTGGGGGCTGCTGCTGTTTTACGCGCTGGCCGCTTGCGTGTGGACGGTGTGGTTGTGGATGACCGGGTTGCGCGCTGTGCCCGCGGCGCAGGCGGGCATTTTTACGGTGCTGTTGCCCATCAGCGCTGCGCTGGTGGGGGTGCTGGTGCTGGGCGAGCACATCAGTGCACTGCAGTGGCTGGCGCTGGGTATTGCCTTGTTGGGTGTGGTTGTGGCGACTTGGCCCGCGCGCAAAGCCTGAGCGTAGGCCGCTGGCTGTTTCTGCACAATCGATGCCTATGCAAGATGCACTTTCTCTTTCTCCAGTGGCCGTGGTGACCACCACCGTGGCCACGCAAGCGCAGGCGGACCATCTGGCGCAAGGCGCCGTCACAGCCCTGCTGGCGGCTTGTGGGCAGGTGGAGCCCATCACTTCCCACTATGTGTGGCAAGCCCAACTGGAGCAAAGCGCCGAATGGCGCGTGGTGCTGAAAACGCTGCCGCAGGCTGTGGCGCCATTGTGGGCGTGGCTTCAAGCACACCACCCTTACGAGGTGCCACAACTGTTATTGCGCACCGAATACGCCGATAGCGCCTATGCCGCATGGGTGGCTGCCCAGGTGCAATTGCAATTGCCCGATGGCGGCGGGTGATGCAATAAAAAAGGAGCTGCTGGCGCAGGCTTACCAAGCATTTCAATATGAAAAGTATTGGAAACGGTTGTTTTATCAACGCCAGCAGCTATGAAAAAAGCCCCGCATTGCGGGGCTTTGATGGGAGAGGGCAGTCGGCCTCGGGCCGCTCAGGCCAGCAGGGCCTGGGCAAACTCCTTGGCGTTGAAGGTTTCCAGGTCTTCCACCTTTTCGCCCACGCCGATGAAGTACACGGGAATGGGGCGCTCTTGCGCAATGGCGGCCAGCACGCCGCCTTTGGCGGTGCCGTCCAGTTTGGTGACGATCAGGCCGGTCAGGCCCAGCGCCTCGTCAAATGCTTTGACCTGGTTGAGCGCGTTTTGGCCGGTGTTGCCGTCAATGACCAGTAGTACCTCGTGCGGGGCAGAGCCATCGGCCTTGCTGATCACCCGTTTGATTTTTCTCAGCTCTTCCATCAGGTGCAGCTGGGTGGGCAGGCGGCCAGCGGTGTCGACCAAGACCACGTCTTTCTTGCGCGCTTTGCCAGCGCTGACGGCATCAAAGCTGACGGCGGCCGGGTCACCGCCAGCCTGGCTGATGATTTCTACCGTGTTGCGGGTGGCCCATACGCCCAACTGCTCGCGCGCGGCGGCGCGGAAGGTGTCGGCAGCGGCCAGCAGCACGGATTGGTCGTGGTCGGCCAGGTGCTTGGTCAGCTTGCCAATTGACGTGGTTTTGCCTGCGCCGTTCACGCCGGCCACCATGATCACGGTGGGCGTGTGCGCACCAATTACCAGTGGCTTTTCCAGCGGCTTGAGTAGGTCGGACAGCGCAGCAGCCAGCAGCGCCTTGACGGCGGCGGGCTCGGTGGTCTTGCTGTCTTTGACGCGGCGCTTGAGGTCGTCCAGCAGGTGCAGGGTGGCTTTGACGCCGGTGTCGGCCATCAGCAGGGCGTCCTCCAGCTCCTCGTACAGGGCATCATCAATCTTGGTGCCCGTGAACACCGTGGTTATGCTGGTGCCGGTTTTGCGCAGGCCTGCCTTGAGGCGGTCCATCCAGTTACCGCGGTCACCCACAGCTTCGGGTTTGGCCTGGGGCTCGGGGGCTTGCGTAAAAATTTCGGGCGCAGGCACTTCTGGTGCGACACTGTCAGGAACTTCTTCCTTGTCGCCCATACCGAAGGTATTGCGCAGCCAACCGCTGACCGAAGCGGGCTTGGCGGCAGGGGTCGAAGGCACCGCTTCCACGGGGGAAGCAGCGGCGGGTGCGACGCCCTCAGACTGCTCTAGGGCAGGAGTGGTGTCGGCTTGTGGGGCTTTTTTCTTGAAAAAACTGAACATTGGCGGGTTCTTAGAATCCTGCATTCTATGAAACGAACTTTATCCCTCCTAATGCTGGTGGCCAGCCTGAGTGCTGCAGCCGAGAATTCGGCGCCAGCGGGCACGATTTCCACATCGCTGAATGCGTGGGCCAGCGCGCAAAAAGCCAATCCGGCCACGGCGGTGCAGCAGTTCACGCTGGCCAACGGTATGCAGCTGATTGTTCAGCCCGACCGCCGTGCACCCACGGCGGTGCATATGCTGTGGCTGCGCGTGGGGGCCATGGAGGAGGTGGATGGCACCACCGGCGTTGCCCATGCGCTGGAGCACATGATGTTCAAAGGCAGCCAGCAACTGGCGCCGGGTGAGTTTTCGCGCCGTGTGGCGGCCTTGGGTGGGCAGGAAAACGCCTTCACCAACCGTGACTACACAGGCTATTACCAGCAAATCCCTTCCAACCGCCTGCGTGATGTGATGGCGCTAGAGGCAGATCGCTTTGCCCACAACCAATGGCCCGATGCCGAGTTCACCAAGGAAATCGAGGTGATCAAGGAAGAGCGACGCATGCGCACCGAAGACAACCCGCGCGGCATGTTGTTTGAGCAGTTGTCGGCAGCCGTCTTCATGGCCAACCCCTATGGCCGCCCTGTGGTGGGCTGGATGAACGATCTGGACGCCATGACGGCCGATGACGTGCGCAACTTTCACCGCGACTGGTATGTGCCTGCCAATGCAGCCATCGTTATTGCGGGGGATGTGGATGTGGCCCAGGTCAAAGCCTGGGCCGAGGCCACCTATGGCCAGATTCCTGCGCGGCCATCGGCAGTTGGCAAGCCCCGCGAAGAGCCGCAGCAAATTGGCGTGCGCCGCATTGAAGTCAAGCAGCCCGCTGAGCAGGCGTTTGTGGCCATGGCCTACCGCGTGCCCTCCATCCGCAACGTCGAGAACCTGACTGCGCAAGACAAAGACGCCCTGGCCCTGCTGGTGCTTTCTGCGGTGCTGGACGGCTATGACGGTGCTCGGCTCGAGCGTGCCTTGGTACAGGGCAAAGACCGCGTGGC
Source organism: Comamonas sp. UBA7840 (assembly GCF_002501455.1). Lineage (NCBI taxonomy): Bacteria > Pseudomonadati > Pseudomonadota > Betaproteobacteria > Burkholderiales > Comamonadaceae > Comamonas > Comamonas sp. UBA7840. The sequence goes on from NZ_DLTI01000026.1 coordinate 107,467, forward strand.
CGACAGCGCCAGCAGCTCTGCCAGCGTTATGGGGCGAGGGCCGGCGCTGTTTATCTTGTCGGGCGTGCCCGCCAAGGGCAAAACGCCTGCCCAGCTGGAAAAAGCATTGCAGGCGCAAATTGCAAGAATTGCCAAAGAGGGCGTGAACGCGGCAGAGCTGCAGCGCGTCAAAACACAGTGGCTGGCCTCACAAATTTATGAGCGCGACTCCGTGATGGGGCAAGCCCAGGGCTTGGGTAATTACTGGGTGCTGGGCATGCCGGTGAATGCCGATGATTTGCTGGTCAAGGCCTTGATGGACATCAGCGCCGCCGATGTGCAGCGCGTGGCCGGCCAGTACTTCCGGGCGGATCAGTTGACCGTCGGCACCTTGGTGCCCCAGCCGCGCCCTGCAGGCCAGACCGCACGCCCCGCATCGCCTGTGGATGCCAACACGCTCCAGCACTGAACCCCACGGAAAGCTTGATGATGAAGACGAAAACAATAGCTGCTGGCGCTTGGCTGGCTTGCACCTTGGCTGGTTTTGGCGTGAACTCTGCCTGGGCCGTGCTGCCCATTCAGCACTGGCAACAAGCTTCGGGCGCCAAGGTGTGGTTGGTGGAAAGCCCCAGCATTCCCATGGTGGACATTCAGGTGGCATTTGATGCCGGTGCGCGCCGAGAGCCGCAAGACCAAGCAGGGCTGGCCACCGCACTGGCCATGATGACGGACAAGGGGGTGAAGGCCCAGGGCCAGCAGCCCGCACTGGATGAAAACGCCTTGGGTGAAGCCTGGGCTGATTTGGGGGCCTCGTTCGACGCGGGGGCCGGCAAAGACAGCTTCAACTATTCGCTGCGCAGCCTGACAGTGCCTGATTTGCTGCAGCGTTCGGTGCAACTGGCGGCCCGCCAGATTGCCCACCCCAGCTTGCCTGCCGACGTGTGGCAGCGTGACCGTGCGCGCTGGAGCGCATCGATTGCAGAGTCGAACACCCGCCCCGGCACCGTCGCAGGCCGCGCTTTTACCCAGGCGGTGTATGGCGGCCACCCCTACGGCTGGCGCACTACCGAGCAAACGCTGGCCAAGATTGATGTGAAAGCCATCCGGGCGTTTCACGACCAGTACATCCAGGCTTGCCGCGCCAAAGTCAGCGTGGTGGGGGCGGTAGACAAAGCACAGGCCGATGCCTTGGTGACGCAACTGCTGTCGCAATTGCCCAAAGACGATGGCAAAGGCTGCCAGCCGCTGCCAGCCGTGGATGAGGTGCCTGCGCTGAAGGCCGCGCAAGATGTCCGCATCCCCTTCCAGTCTGCGCAGGCGCAGGTGCTGATCGGTCAGCCTGGCATCAAACGCAATGACCCAGATTTTCTGGCCCTGCTGGTGGGCGACCACATTCTGGGCGGGGGCGGGCTAGTCTCGCGCCTGATGGAAGAGGTGCGCGAAAAGCGGGGGCTGACGTATGGCGTCTCCAGCAGCTTCTCGCCCGGGCTGCATGCGGGGGCCTTTGTGGTCAGCCTGCAAACCCGCCCCGATCAGGCCGAGCAAGCGCGCCAGGTGGCGCAGGAAACCTTGGCTAAGTTTGTGGCAGAAGGCCCTACGGAGCAAGAACTGCGTGATGCCAAGGACAATCTGATTGGTAGTTTTGCGCTGCGTATCGACAGCAATCGCAAGCTGTTGGCCAATGTGGCCAACATCGCTTGGAACGATTTGCCCTTGGACTATTTGGACCATTGGACGGACAAAATCGAAGCCTTGACGGTGAACGATGTGCGCAGCGCCATGCAGCGTGCGATCCAGCCGGATCGCATGGTGACCGTGGTGTTAGGGGGAAAGAAATAATGGGTCGCAACAGTTATCGCACGATCGAAGAAGCCTTGGCGTTGGAAGCGCGTCTGAAAAAACGCGAAGCCTTCAAGCAAGCAGAAGCCGAAGCCTTGGCCGTGGCTGCCGGCAAAAAACCGGGCAGCAAAGCGCAAAAGCCTGCCAAGCCGGGCAGCGCTGGCGCGGGTGAAGTGCGCATCATCGGTGGCCAGTGGCGCCGCACACGACTGGCTGTGGCGCAGCGCCCGGGCCTGCGCCCCACGCCCGATCGCGTGCGTGAAACGCTGTTCAACTGGCTGGGCCAAGACTTGGGTGGCTGGCGCTGCATCGATGCCTTTGCGGGCACTGGCGCTTTGGGCTTTGAAGCCGCATCACGTGGTGCGGCGCAGGTGCGCCTGGTGGAAAACGATGCAGGGCTGGCCCTGCAGCTGGAGCGTTTGGCACAGCAGCTCAAGGCCGAAGGTGTGCAGGTGCAGCGCGGTGATGGCATTGCCGCGCTGACGCAGAGCGCACCAGGCCATTGGCATGCCATTTTTGTGGATCCGCCTTTTGGTGCCGAAGCGCTGTTTGTGCCTGCCATCAAGGCCGCAGCCCATGCGGTGGCCGACGATGGTTTGATCTATCTGGAAGCGCCGCGCGCGTGGACGGATGAGGCATTGGCTGAATTTGGGCTGCAGCAGCACCGTTATTTGAAGGCAGGTGCAGTGCATGCACATTTGCTGAAAAAGATCGCTGTTTAAAACGCGGTGTCTTTAAATTTATAGCTGCTAGCGCTTTTTACATAAGCGTTGGCAGCTATTTTTATGCCTAAAACTTCCAAAGGCATAATGCCCGCCATCATTGAAAAAAGCATGGAGACCGCTATGGCCGAGCACGTGGTTGCCGTTTACCCCGGCACATTCGACCCGATCACTCTGGGGCATGAAGACATGATCCGCCGCGCCAGCGCCATGTTTGGCACGGTGGTGGTGGGCGTGGCCATGGCCCACCACAAGAAAACCATGTTCACCCTGGACGAGCGCATGGGATTGGCGCGGGCCGTGTTTGCCGATGTGCCGAACGTGCGCGTGGAAAGCTTTGATGGCTTGGTGCGTGATTTTGTCTTGGCACAGGGCGCCACCGTGATGGTGCGTGGTTTGCGCTCAGGCACCGACTTTGATTACGAATTTCAGCTGGCGGGCATGAACAAACACTTGCTGCCTACGGCAGAGACGGTGTTCCTCACGCCCAGCGCGGAAACCATGTTCATCAGCAGCACCTTGGTGCGCGAAATTGCTACGCTGGGTGGCGATGAGGTGCGCAAGTTTGTATCACCTACGGTGCTGCAAGCCCTGTTGGCAAAGCTTGCACGCTGAAGGGAAAGCCGTTGGAAGAGGGCTACCTGACTTCTCGTTCTGTCGCTAGCGCGTGGGCAGCCCACCGCATGCGGTGCTCCATGACCACTTCGTGAACAAACTGCAGCTTGGTGACTGCACCGGGTGACGGCGCAAAGGGGTAGGCATCGCTGTGCCCCAGGCTGCGGTTGAGGCTGTTGAGCATCAGGGTGAGCGGCACACACTGTTGCAAGATGTGCTCAAACGGTGTGTGGATGGGGGTGAACGGATCTTCCATCGGCGGCCAACTGGCCAAATGCCCCGGAAGACGTAACTGCACCCGGTAGCTGGCGGCAGTTTCTACCAAGTCCATGGTGTGCAGGTAATGGGCCCATGTCTCTGCCCAGTCCTCCCAGGGGTGGGTTGCCGCATAGGCGCTGATGTGCTGTTGCTGCCAGCCATCAGGGCCAGCGGGCCCACGTGCATAGTGGGCTTCCAAGGCTTGGGCATAGTCTTGGCGCTCGTCACCAAATAAAGCGCGAAAACGAGGCAACCATGCCGAGTCTTTGATCAGCACATCCCAAAAGAAATGACCAGACTCATGGCGCAAATGCCCAAGCAGTGTGCGGTAAGGCTCAAACATGGCCAATCGGCGCCGTGCCCGTTCATCATCATCTGCTTCTGCCACGTTCAGGGTGATGGTGCCGCTGGCATGCCCCGTCATGACCGGTGTTTGCCCCGGCTGATCTTCCAAAAAATCAAAGACAGGGGCTGGCAGACCTTGCAATGAGGTCAGTTGCAAACAGGACAGCGTATAAAAAAGATAACGTTTGGCGTTCTCGAGCTGGTTGGCGCGCAGCAGGTTCTGTGGATTTTCAAAATTGGGCAACCAGCGGGTCTGGCGGCAAGAGACGCAATAGGACTGAGTGCCATCAGCATCCGTCGTGAAGTTACAGGCAGCACCTTGGCTGCTGCGGTTGTGGCACATGCGCAGCAAAGGCGTTGTTTGCTCCAATGCGGGCGATTGCGGCACCCACATTCCCGGTGTGCTGTCTGACGGTGCCAGTGCCGCCATGCGCATCTGTTCTGGCACAAAAGCCAGGGAGCAGCCGCAATGCACACAGCTGGTGCTTTCAAAAAACACCAGATGTCCGCAATGGTCACAGTTAAAAGCGCGCATAGAGGTTGAGCTTAGCGAGGAATCCGGGAAATAAAAAATGCCGACCTCATTGAGGTCGGCAGTGTGTAGTGGGCACCACCTTTTGTGCAAAGGCGGAGTTCACCCGCTTGGGCTGGATTTAAGGGCGTACCACGATGCTGTTGCGCACGGATACCACGCCCTTCACACTGCGTGCGAGTGATTCTGCACGGTCTTTCTCGGCCTGGCTCTTGGCAAAGCCAGATAGCTGCACGGTGCCCTTCAACGTCTCTACGCTGATAGATGTGGCCGCCACGTTCTTGTCTTCGGCAAACTTGGCCTTGACCGCCGTGGTGATGCCTGCATCATCCACATAAGAGCCTACGGTTTGCTGGTTGCGGGCGACGGAGCAGCCTGTGGCACCAATGATGGTGGCACCGACCAAGGTTGCAAAAGCAATAGCACGGGTGGTTTTATTCATAGTTGCCTTTCTGCGTTGGAAGTAAGTGGTGCAAGACGCCATGTGGCACCCCTGCACTCTGAGGGAAAAGTAAGGTTTTTTTAACGGCGGCGGCCAACTAGGAAAGCAGCGGCTACCGCCGCTCCTGCCGCTGCGGCCATCAGCATGGATTTGCAAGGCTGTTCCACAACATAGCGTGTGGTGCTTTCCGCGGCTTGTTGGAATTGGCGGCGTGCACGGTCAGAGCTTTCAGCGCAGAAATTGATACTTTTGTGGCAAAACTCTTGGGCGCGTGCTGTCAAGTCATCAATCGCGGGGCTGAGTTCTTTTTCTACAGCGCGAACACCTTCTTGCGCCTGATCGAACGCATTGCGTGCAGCTTCACGGGTAGTATGAATGGCTTCTTGGGCCGAGTTTTCAGTGTCTTGTACAAACTCTTTGGCACTGGCCTTGGCGGTGGCGGCTGCGTCTTTCACAGCCTCCTTGGTGGCATCAGCAGCTTCCGCAATTTTCTTCTTCGAGTCTTCGATATGGGTCATAACAACTTTCTCAGTACATATTGATAGGGTGCGGTGCGCGTACAGCGCAGCGCAAGACCAATGGCGGGGTTAGCCCTTTTTTTTCAGCAGGCTCATGACGAACGTAACCACTGCCATGACCACGAAGATAAAGAACAAAATTTTGGCAATACCGACAGCCCCAGATGCAATGCCACCAAAACCAAAAACGGCGGCAATCAGAGCGATGATGAGAAATACAACGGCGTAATGCAGCATGGACTAGCCTCCTCAAGTTGTTTGCAATGTGCAGCGCCGCATGTTGCGTACAGCGCTTTCACCAGTGCCTTCACTGTAGTGAGATGCAGGACGCAGCTGTGCCAGTACTGCGTGCCCATGTGTGTCAGGTTGCTGCGCTGCGCTGGGTGCGTGATGGCCTACGCTAGTGCCGATGTGTTTCAAGGTGCATCGTTGCGCAAAAAAGCCACCCTGAGGTGGCTTGGTAGAGAGGCGTAGATGTGGCTCAGGCTGTAGCCAGTGCCTCGGTGGTGCTGGCACCGGTGGGGATGACCGCTGAAATAGTGGTCCCCTCGCCGATTGCAGAATTGATGGTCAGGCGCCCACCCGTGGCTTCAACGCGATGGCGCATGCCGGCGAGACCGTGGGAGTTGGGCCGGATAGATGCCAGGTCAAATCCCTCGCCGTTATCTTGAATTTGCACTGCGACATAGGTGGGGTAGTTGTGGACGCTGACTGCAATTTTGCTGGCTTTGGCGTATTTGCCAATATTGGTCAGCGACTCTTGCACCAAGCGGTAGATGGTCAATTCGGTCGCATCTGGTAGTTCAACAGCTTCCAAATTCGCGTCGACTTCAACACCAATACGCTGTGAGAACTCGTTGGTCAAAATCTCTAAGGATGTAGAGAGGCCTAGATTGGCCAACGACGAAGGACGCAGGTCTTCCACGATGCGGCGCTTGAGTGCAATCCCGCTGTTCAGCGTTTCCGTCAGGTGCTTGACGCGGTCGGCAACTTCGGGGTTGGACATTTCGATCTTGGACTTCAAGCGTGCGACATCGAGTTTTGCGGCAGTCAACAGCGCGCCCAGTTCATCGTGCAGCTCGCGTGCCAAATGCCCGCGCTCGTCTTCGCGGACTTGTTGCAAGTGATTAGCCAACTCTGTCAGGGTGGCAGTACGCTCGCGCACCAGTTGCTCCAAGCGTGTGCGCTCTTCCGACAGCAGGGCTTGCTCCCGCTTGTGCAAGCGCTCGACGATATTGTGCTGGCGCAGGTACAGGTAAAAAGCCAGCAGGCCTATGAGGGTGATCGTGGCAACGCCCACACGCGCCCACACCAGGGAAGACTGCACTTCATCTTGATAGCGCTGGGCTTCTTGCACGACAGACTCTTCCAGCTCACGCGAGAGGGTGCGGATGCTGTTCATATCGCTGTTGCCCATGTCGGTGAACATGACAAACTTCAACGCATCGGCATTGCCTTCGCGAAACAGCTTCAGGCTTAAATCCATTTCCGCAGTTTTTCTCGCAATGCTCTGGCCCAATGCCAGAAAAACGTCGGATTTACTGGGGTCGTTCTCGATGTTTTTTCGAATGTTTTCTAAAGACCTGGAAATATCTTTGCTTGCTTCTTGATAAGGCTCTAAATACTTAGGGTCATTGGTCAGTAAATAGCCGCGCAAACCTGTCTCGGCATTGAGCATGTCTTTCATCAGCACACTGATCGAGGTACGGATGTCGTATGCACGCGTCAGGTTTGTAAGCAATTCGCTTGTTTGTTTGTAGCCGTATTCGCTGACGCCAATCATGAGGCATGCCGCAAGGATTGCCAGCGGCAAACTAATGGCCATACGGCGTAACGTTGTCCAATTCACAGTGATTCCTCCAACTGACGTTCAGTTTGGGGCAGATGGTGGACATAATCAAGTTGCTTTGAGACAGGGTTAGCGCTGTGTGCTGCAAGCATTTGTATTGCGAAACTTAGAACGTATAGGGATGTGTCCCTGAAAACAGGAAAGAGGCTTCGATGATCAAAGTAGGTATCGTGGATGACCATGCGATTGTGCGCTCGGGACTGCGCCAGTATTTGTCTGAGCACGTGGACTTGCGCGTTGCAGGTGAGGCAAGCAATGGGCGTGAAGCGATTGATCTGGTGCGTCAGCAAGACATTGATGTGCTGGTGATGGACTTGTCCATGCCAGGGCAAAGTGGCTTGGATGCGTTGGCGATGCTGCGCGCTAAGGCGCCAGACATGGGTATCTTGATTTTGAGTGGCTACCCTGAAGAGCACTATGCGATCAATCTGATTCGCCAAGGCGCAAGTGGTTACCTGAATAAAGAGTGCGAACCCAAGGAGATTGCAGAGGCCATTCGCACGATTGCCTTGGGTCGTCGCTATCTGACGCCTACGGTGGCCGATTTGCTGGCCCAGCAGCTCAATCGCAAAGATGATGCACCGCCGCATGAGCAGCTTTCTGAGCGTGAATTTCAGGTGTTTCTGAAGCTGGCCAAGGGCGAAACTGCCGGAGACATTGCCAAGTCGCTGTCTTTGAGCGTGAAGACGGTAAGTACCTACCGCACCCGCTTGATGGAAAAGATGGCCTTGTCTTCAAATAGCGATTTGACGTACTACGCTTTGAAGAACAAGCTGATTGATTGATCATTGAGTCATCGATTCAGTGCTCGCTGTCGCGAGGATAAAAAAAGCTGGGTGATACCCAGCTTTTTTTATGCCCATTTGGTTGTCTGAAGACTCAGCCCATTTCCATGCAGAAATCCAGCAAGGACTCGATCTCATTGGATTTGTCAAAAATGGCGTCCACCCCCAATTCGGTGCATCGTTGCCTGACGTCCAAGGTGGCGTAGTTGCTGAGCACGATCACGCGTTGGCCGGGTTTGCGTTTTTGGCAGGCAGCCACCACGCCTAGGCCACTGCCTTGCCGCAAAAACAAATCGACGATGGCCAAATCCCAATCGTTGTGCGCATCCGTGAGCCATGCAGTGCCTTCGGCTTCGGTTTCTGCATAGCCGACGGGCTCAACATCTGAGAGTTCGAGCAGCGTCTCAATCAAATTTTCGCGGATCGTGGCATTGTCTTCCACGAAAAAAGTCTTGAGTGTCACGGTGCTAGTAGGGCAAGTAAAAGGGGGTTAGTGAAAACTGAGGGGCCATTTTGCATTGCTCATTTCGCAGAAGGTGTAGTCAATCTCCTACTTGTTGTTACAACAGACGGAGCACTCAGGATTTCGGCTGGTGCGCATGCGCGACCACTCCATACTTTTTCCATCTAACATCAACAGCTTGCCGACCAGTGGGTCACCAATGCCAGTGATGATTTTCAGCGCTTCTGCCGCTTGCATAGCACCAATGACACCGACCAATGGTGCCAAAACGCCCATGGTGGAGCACTGCACTTCCTCAAACTCCTCCTCAGGGGCAAACAGACAGGCATAGCACGGCGAGGTGTCTTTGCGCGGGTCAAATACCGTGATCTGCCCATCAAAGCGAATGATGGCGCCAGCCACCAAAGGAACACGGTGTTTGACACATGCCGCATTCACAGTTTGCCGTGTACGGTAGTTATCGCAGCAGTCCAAAACGACGCTGGCCTGTGAGACAAGTTCGTCAAGCAAAACGGCATCGGCATGTTGCTGGATGCATTGCACTTGGACATCGGGGTTGAGCGCCTGCAGTGCCTGTGCAGCAGACTGCACCTTGGGCTGGCCTACACGCGCCGTGGTGTGGGCAATTTGGCGCTGCAGATTGGTCAGATCGACGGTGTCATGGTCCACCAAGGTGATGTGGCCCACGCCAGAGGCAGCGAGATAAAGCGCAGCCGGGGAGCCCAAGCCACCGGCACCAATGATGAGCGCGCGTGCGTCCAGCATGGCTTGCTGGCCTTCGATGCCGACTTCGTCGAGCAGGATGTGGCGCGAGTAGCGTAGAAGTTGGTCGTCGTTCATGGTGTGTCCATGAAAAAAGCCGGGCATATATACCCGGCTGTTTTGAAAAAAGAGAGCTGCTAGCGCTTGTATTTCTTGGCTTTCAAATACTTTGGATAGTGAAATCAAGAAGCGATAAGCGCTGGCTGCTATCTTTGTTTATTCGTCCTTGTCCTTTTTCTCGGGCTCACGCTCGGTCAAAGTCTTGCTGACTTTGACGGGCAGACCCTTGAGCTGGTTCAAGGCCTGTTGCAGTTGGAAGTCCTTGGCGGAGCCAAACTCAGGCAGTCGGCGCTCCGCCACGGGTTTTTTGCTGTCCTCTTCCAGACGCTTGCGCGCTTCTTCACGCAGTTTCTCGCGTGCTGCCACGGCTTGCGCTTCGGCACTGGGGTCGCCGTTGCCGATGTGCTTTTCTAGGTCAGATTCGCGCATGCGCAGGGCAGCGTAGACATCGCCCTCTGCGGTCTCGTCCACCATCACGTCGGGCACGATGCCCTTGGCCTGGATGGATTTGCCACTGGGGGTGTAGTACAGCGCGGTCGTCAGCTTCAGGCCTGTGTCGGGGCCCAGGGGGCGCACGGTTTGCACCGAGCCCTTGCCAAACGACTGGCTGCCCATGATGGTGGCGCGCTTGTGGTCTTGCAAAGCACCGGCCACGATCTCGCTGGCCGAAGCAGAGCCTTCGTTCACCAGCACCACCAGAGGCACTTTTTTGAGTGCGGCGGGCAGGCGCTGCAGGGGATCACCCGAGCCACGGCGTGCGTAGAACTCTGGTGTGGCCTTGAAGGTGGCCTTGCTTTCTTCCAGCTGGCCATTCGTGCTGACCACCGTCACGCCTTCAGGCAAGAAGGCGGCAGAGATGGCGACTGCAGCGTCCAGCAGTCCACCGGGGTCGTTGCGCAGGTCCAGCACCAAGCCCTTGATGTTGGGGTCTTCTTTGTAGATTTCTTCAATCTTGCGCACAAAGTCGTCGACCGTGCGTTCCTGGAACTGGCTCAAGCGTACCCAGCCGTAACCGGGCTCAATCAATTTGCCCTTGACTGACTGGGTCTTGATTTCTTCGCGCGTGATGGTGACGGGGAAGCTGCGGCTTTCATCCTTGCGCAGGATGGTCAGCTCCACCTTGGTCTTGGGCTCACCCCGCATGCGCTTGACAGCATCGTTGAGGCTCAAGCTTTTGACAGCGGTGCTGTCAATTTTGGTGATCAGGTCGCCAGGCTTCAGGCCCGCGCGGTCTGCGGGAGAGCCTTCAATGGGCGAGACAATTTTGATCAGCCCATCTTCTTGCGTGATTTCAATACCTACGCCGACAAAGCGGCCGGAGGTGCCTTCGCGGAATTCCTTGAAGGTTTTTTTATCGAAATACTGCGAGTGGGGGTCCAAGCTGGACACCATGCCTGAAATGGCATCGGTGATGAGCTTTTTATCGTCCACAGCCTCGACGTAATCCGTCTTGATGATGCCGAATACAGCCGACAGCTGCTGGATTTCTTCCAGAGGAAGCGGAGAGATGCCGCCACGTGCAACCGTTTGCAAAGACACCGTGGTCAATGCACCCGCTAGAACGCCCAGCGATACCCAGCCAGCAATTTTGAGTTTTTGGCTCATAGAGACTTTAGTTTTAGATCAGCGTGGACAAATATACACGGCGCTGCCTTGCCGGTGGTGGGCCAAGGGCCCATCCACCCGTAGGCAGGTAGGGTGTTACCGATTCAAGCCTTGCCTTGTGCGGCGACAGCTGCTGCAGCTTTGGCGGCAGCTTCGGCATCGCCCAGATAGTAGCTGCGGATGGGCTTGAGGTTTTCATCCAGCTCGTACACCAGGGGGATGCCATTGGGAATGTTGACCCCAACGATAGCGTCATCTGCAATATTGTCCAAATACTTGACCAAGGCGCGGATGGAGTTACCGTGCGCGGCGATGACGATGCGCTTGCCTGCCTTGATCTGGGGGGCCAGGGTGTCGGTCCAGAACGGCACCACGCGTGCTACGGTGTCTTTGAGGCATTCGGTCAGCGGCACTTGCTCGGGGTTCAGCTCGGCGTAGCGGCGATCGCTGCGTTCGCTGCGGGCATCGGTGGGCTCCAGCGCTGGTGGCGGCACATCGTAGCTGCGGCGCCATTGCAGCACCTGGGCGTCGCCATACTGCTTCGCCATGTCAGCCTTGTTCAAGCCTTGCAGACCGCCGTAGTGGCGCTCGTTCAGGCGCCAGTCTTTACGCACAGGCAGCCAGGTGCAGTCCATCTCGTCCAAGGCGTACCACAGGGTGTGGATGGCGCGCTTGAGCACCGAGGTGTAGGCCAGGTCAAATTCGAAGCCTTCCGCCTTCAGCAGCTTGCCGGCCGACATGGCCTGAGAGACGCCGGTGGGCGTCAGGTCCACATCGGTCCAGCCAGTGAAACGGTTTTCAAGGTTCCAGGTGGACTCACCGTGGCGGATCAGTACGAGCTTGTACATGGCTTCTTTCTGCGCAAAAAACACAAAGGGATAAGGGCGTAGCCTGCTATTTTAGGCCGCAGGTGCACGCTGTACAGGGTGAGTTGTTCAGGGGGATGGCTGTGCCTTTAAAATCACCGGCTTTGCCAACCCAAGGACTGACGTGACTTTCATTGTTGAAAACTGGTATTTGATTTTGCTCGCAGTGGTCTCCGGTGGCCTGCTGCTGGTGCCAACGCTCAAGGGCGCGGGTGCTGGTTCGCTGCAGCCCAACGATGCTGTAGCCAAGATCAACCGCGAAAAAGCGGTCATCGTGGATGTGCGTGAGCCTGAGGAATATGTCAAAGGCCACATTGCGAATGCGAAAAACATCCCGCTGTCGCAACTGGACGAGCGCCTGCCCCAGGTCGCCAAGAACAAGGCTTTGCCGGTAGTGCTGGTGTGCGAGAAAGGCCCCCGTGCGGTGCGGGCACAGCAGCAGGCCAAGAAGCTGGGCTACGACAAGGCCGAGGCTTTGGCGGGTGGCATGAAGGCATGGCGCGACGCCAATTTGCCCGTGACAAAGGCTTAAGGCTGCTGGATTAATTCAACTGTCCTACCATCAAGGGGTCTTATACAAGAGGCCCCTTTTTTGTGGCCGCTGTTTTTCGAAGAAAAGGATGACTGTCATGCAAGCCGTGAAGATGTACACCACCGCCGTCTGCCCCTACTGCGTGCGCGCCAAGCAAGTGCTCAAGTCCAAGGGTGTAGAGCAGATTGAAGAAATCCGCATTGACAGCGATGCCGCCGCCCGCGCGCAGATGATGGAAATCACGGGTCGTCGTACGGTGCCGCAGATTTTCATTGGCGACACCCATGTGGGCGGTCACGATGACTTGGTGGCTCTGGATGCTAAGGGCGAGTTGGTGCCACTGCTCAACGCCTAAGCTGATTATTTGCAGGCAGGTCGCGTGCCTGCATAATGGCTGGTTAAGGTGCCCGCTCTCGCAGCCACTGCAGAGCGGGCCTTTTTATGAACGCAGCTTTGCGCAAGAAAGACTGACACCATGTCCGAACAAGCCACTCCCGTTTTCCAGATTCAACGTGTCTATCTGAAGGACATGTCGCTGGAGCAACCCAATTCCCCCGGTATCTTGCTGCAGCAAGAGCAGCCCAATGTTGATATTCAACTGGGCGTCGAAGCCACGCCCGTGGCTGAAGGCCTGTTTGAAGTGGCCGTGACCGCCACCGTGCAAACCAAGATTGAAGACAAGACCTTGTTCCTGGTGGAAGCCAAGCAAGCCGGTATTTTTGAAATCCGCAACATTCCCGAAGAGCAAATGGGTGGCGTGATTGGCGTGGCTTGCCCCCAAATCATTTACCCCTACCTGCGTGCCACTGTGGCCGACATCGTGACCCGCGCAGGCTTTCCCCCTGTGCATCTGGCAGAAATCAACTTTCAAGCCATGTACGAGCAGCAAAACGCTGCCGCCGCAGCGCAGACAGAAGGCACCGTGCAGTAAGCCACTGTCACACTGCCAGCCTGTGGGCGTGCTACAAAAGAGGGTCCCGCGTGCGGGGCCTTTTTTTATGCTTTTTTGGCCGCTAGGCCAATACATATAAGCGCTAGAAGCTATGAATTTGATTGTGATTGGTGCCGGGGCCTGGGGCACGGCATTGGCCATTGGGGCGGCACGGCACACGGCGGGGCACCAGGTCACGCTGTGGGCGCGCAATGCGCAGCAGGTGGCGGATATGCAAGCCGCTGGCAGCAACGCCCGCTATTTGCCGGGCATGGCCTTTCCGCAAGGACTGCAGTGCAGCGCGGCCCCCTTGGCCCAGGCGGTGCAGGGCATGGACCTCATCATCATCGCCACCCCCATGTCGGCGCTGCGCAGCACCCTGCAAGCGCTGGCCGAAGCCCAGGTGTCGGTGCCCGTGGCATGGTTGTGCAAAGGCTTTGAAGCTGTGCCTGCTGGCGGCAGCGGCGTGGGGCTGATGCCGCACGAAGTGTGTGCACAGGTGGCGCCTAGTTTGCTGGCCGGGGCATTGAGCGGCCCCAGCTTTGCGCAGGAGGTGGCCAAGGGCCAGCCCACCTTGTTGGTGGCAGCCAGCAAACATCCCGCCGTGCGCCAAGCACTGCTGGAGGCCTTTCACACCGGGCCGCTGCGGCTGTATGCGAACGAGGACATCGTCGGCGTGGAGGTCGGTGGGGCCGTGAAGAACGTGATGGCGATTGCCGCAGGCCTGTGCGATGGACTGGATCTGGGCCTGAACGCACGCGCGGCTTTGCTGACCCGGGGTCTGGCGGAAATGACGCGCCTGGGCGTAGCGCTGGGCGCCAAGCCCGACACCTTCATGGGCCTGAGTGGCCTGGGTGATTTGATGCTGACCGCGACGGGCGATCTGTCGCGCAACCGTAAAGTAGGCCTGCTGCTGGCGCAAGGCATGACGCTGGCGCAGGCGGTGGATTCACTGGGCCACGTGGCCGAGGGCGTGTACAGCGCGCGCACCGTGGTGCAGCGTGCCCAGGCCGTGGGCGTGGAGATGCCGATCGCTGCCACGGTGGTGGAGTTGCTGGATGGCCACATCACCCCGCAGGCCGCGGTGCAGCGCCTGATGGCACGCGACCCCAAGCGCGAAGGTCTCTAAGCAAAATCAGCCGCTAGTGCATGTACAGCAAGCGCTGGCAGCTATGAAAATTGAAAAATCAAAGGGAGCCGACAGGCTCCCTTTTTCATGTTGCGCGCTGCGCTGCAAAAAGCTTTACAGGCCCAGCTCCAGCGCCAGCAGCTCTTCCACGGTCTGGCGGCGGCGAATCAGGCGCACCTGTTCGCCATCGACCAGCACCTCCGCTGCCAGCGGGCGGGTGTTGTAGTTGCTGGACATGGACGAGCCATAGGCGCCGGTGTCGTGAATGACCAGCAAGTCGCCCACTTGCGCATCACCCAGCGCGCGTGGCAGCACCACGCCGCCGTCGCCCTGGGTGAACACGTCGCCCGACTCGCACAGCGGGCCGGCCACCACGCTGTCGCGCACGGCAGGCAGCACGCCCACGCCGCGGCGCTGGATGTGCATGCCGTGATAGCTGCCGTACATGCTGGGGCGCATCAACTCGTTAAAGCCGGTGTCGACCAGCACAAAGTGGTTGCTGCCCGCACCCTTGGTGGCGCGCACGGTGCCCAGCAGCACGCCGGATTCAGCCACCAAAAAGCGCCCGGGTTCAATTTCCAGCCCCAATGGGTGACCGATGATGGCTTCGGCCTGCTTGCGTGCTTCGTTCCACAGACCAAAGTAGTGTTCGGTGTCGATGGTGGCATCGCCTTCGCGGTAAGGGATGGACAGGCCGCCGCCCGCCGAGATGGCCTGCAGGTCATGGCCGTGTTCTTTGGCGCGCTTGACCAGTGCCACCATGGCGCCGCACACCTCTTGCAGGTGCGAGTAATCCACGCCCGAGCCAATGTGCATGTGCAGGCCCGCCAGGTGCAGGCCGTGCTGGGCGATGGCGTCCAGCGCTGCATTCAGGTCGGTGTGCCAGATGCCGTGCTTGCTGTGCTCGCCGCCGGTGTTGGTCTTGTTGCTGTGGCCGTGGCCAAAACCGGGGTTGATGCGCAGCCAGACGTGGTGGCCGGGCGAGGCCGCGCCCAGTTGGTGCAGCATGTCGATGGAGCCCGCGTTGACCGGCACCTGGTGCTCAACCACGGTGGCCAGGGTGGCAACGTCCATCACGTCGGCGGTAAAGACGATGTCTGAAGGCTCACCGCCAGCCACGTAGCCTGCTGCCACGGCGCGCAAGATTTCGCCACGCGATACCGCGTCCACCTTCACGCCTTGCTCGCGCATGAGTTTGAGGATGTGGATGTTGGAGCAGGCCTTTTGCGCAAAGCGAATGGTGTCAAACGCCTGGAGCTGGGCGATGCGCGCACGAATCACTTGGGCGTCGTAAACCCAAAGGGGGGTGCCAAATTCGTCAGCCAAATTCCACAGTTGTTCGGGCGAGAAAGAGCAAGACATAGCTTTAAATTTCCGTAGCTGCTAGCGCTTTTCCAGTAAGCGCTGGGGGCCTATGAGGGAGATAACTGCTGCCATCTTCTCTAGTTTTTTGCATGCAGTCCAATGCTTGTTTGTCAAAGTTCTATTCACTTTGGATATGCTTTGGGTATGCCGACACCCCCCCTCTCTCCCAATCCGGAACGCATTGGCCATCGCCATATTGAAGTGTTTCGTGCCTTGATGCTGGCGGGCAGTGCCACGGGCGCGGCGCAGTTGCTGTTTACCTCGCAACCTACCGTCAGCCGTGAGCTGGCGCGGCTGGAGCATTTGCTGGGCTATGCGCTGTTCGAGCGCAGCCAAGGCCGCTTGCGCCCCAATGCCCGTGCCCTGCGGCTGTGGGATGAGGTGGAGCGCAGCTGGGCCGGGCTGGACCGTGTGGTGGAACACGCCATGGCGCTGGGCCAGCCCCACCAGGCCAGCTTGAGCGTGCTGAGCATGCCGGCCTTGAGCCACGCTTTGCTGCCCGGTGCCTTGGAGCGCTTGCAACGCAACCACGGCGAGGTGGCGGTCAGTGTGGCCACGCAAGACGGCCCGCTGCTGCAGGAGTGGATGTCTGCCCAGCGTTTTGACCTGGGCCTGAGCGAAGTGGCCGAGCCACCGCCGGGCACGCGCATGCGTTCTTTACCCGCCATGGATGAGGTGGCGGTGCTGCCTGCACAGCATCCGCTGGCCGTCAAGCAGGTGCTCAGTGCGCAAGACTTTGAGGGGCAAGCGTTCATCAGTCTGGCGCGTGACGATAGCTACCGCATGCAGATTGATGCGGTGTTTGCCCAGGCAGGCGTGCAGCGCAAGATGCTGCTGGAAACGCTCAGTGCCGTGGCGGTGTGTGCCATGGTGCAGCACGGGCTGGGTGTGGCGATTGTCAATCCGCTGACTGCGCAGGCCTGTGCAGGCAGCAGCCTGGTGGTGCGGCGGCTGGCTTTTTCCATTCCGTTTCAGGTGCATATGCTGCTGCCCTTGCACCGGCCCGCAGTGTCTGAAGTGGATTGGCTGGTGCAGGCGCTGGAGGAAACCGCGCACACGGTGCGCCCGCCGCAGGCCTGAGCCAGCCTTTTGTGCCCGTGCAAAGCGGGCTGTGGGCCTTCGCTGGATGGGCCAAACTGCTGACCACCGACGGTCTCAATACCCGCGATACCTTGAAACTGCTGGACGTGGCGTGCGGTGTTCCCGCCCGCCATGGAAAAGATGTGGGCAGCAGTGGCCATGCGGCGCTGCGCATGTGGCACAGAAAGGGGTTTTTCTATGATTTTTGAATTTGCGGATTCTGAAGTATCCCGCTGCGCTTGCAAGGATGGCCGTTTGCAGCTGCATTTTTCAGCAGCACGGCTGCGCGATGCGAATGACCCACGGGCGGACACGGTCTGGGCCCCGGTGGTGCTGACGGCCGAGCACGCAGAGCCTTGGGAGGCGTTGGACACCCCGGCATGCATGGGGCGCCTGCGCCAAGGCTTTGTGCTGCACGCCAGCCAGCGCATTCAGAAATTGCCCCTGCCTTGCGAACTGCAAGGGGTGGTGACCATGGAGCTGGAGTTTGCTCAAGGGGGCGTGGTCCATGTGCGCTGCGATGGGCTATCGATTCACCCTTTGCAGGGGGGAGATAAGGTGGGTGCTTACCAGTGCTGAGGCGCGCTCAGGGGCCTTTGCCCTAGGTGGACGAGGGGCGCGCTCAGACCTCTGGAGGCTGCACCTTGGCGCGGTGTTGCGCTTGCAACTGCTGGTGGTGGGCCATGGCGTGATCGAAACTTTGCATCAGCGCCCGCCATGCCGGGTGGCGGTCACTCCAGCTGTGCAACTGGGCCAGTGCCAGCGCTGAGGCTTCAAAACTCGAGAGTTGCCCCGGCGAATGGGCTTTGCGAATGACGTAGCGGCCCGCAGGCACATCGTGCAGCGCAAGGCGTGGCAATTGCTGCAAGGCGGGGTTGAGGTACAGCATTTTGCGGCTTTTGCGCCATGTGCCGTCCAGCACGACCAAGCGCAGTTGCTGCGGCTGCGCAAGCCATACCCCCGGCAGTGCGGGAGGCGCGAGCAGCGGCAGCTGTGGATCGGGCGCAGTGGCGGGGTAGAGCAGGGCGGTGTGCACCGGGGCATCTGCTGCTTGACCGGGCCAGGGGGCATGTAGCCACTGCTGCAAGTCAGCTGCCGCAAAAACTTCTCCTACTTCCAGGCGGCTGCCTGCTACGCATTGGTGCAGCAGGCGCGCCGTGTTTTTGGCGTGCCCCACTTCCAGCTGGTGCTGCAGCACCAGCAGTTGCACCGGACTGGCTACGGTGTGGATGCAGTGGCACCAGCAGGCCTGCAAGGGGCGCAAACAGGTGGGGCACAAAGGGCGTGGAGACAAAGCGGTAGCCGTAAAAGTTGATAGCTGTTAGCGCTTGTCTGGTAAGCGCTGGAGGCTGATTTTGCTTGAATTTTTCAATCCGCCAGTCGCATGCACATGCACATGCCCTTGGCCTTGCACGGGTAGCGCGGCTACCAGGCCCTGCACTGGCAACGGGCCGCCGACTCAGCCTTCGCTGGATGGCGGTATGCGCCGGTCGTGCTCGGAAGACTGGAAAAAGTGGGCGCGTGACTGGTAAAAGCGCACTTTCTCGGCATACATGGCTTGGTCTGCGCGGTGCACCACATTTTCGATGGGCGTGCCCTCATGGCCGGTGGTGGAGCCCATGGCCATGTGGATGGGCTGTCCGGCGTAGAACTGGTTGTTCAACTCCAGCAGTGAGGCAATGCGCTCTTGCATGGCCTGAACACCGCGTTCGTCCGTGCCGGGCATCAGCACCATGAACTCATCCCCGCCGATGCGTGCAGCGCAGTCGGGCGCATCCACGGCTTTGGACAGCACTTCGCCGATGCGCCGTAGCATGGCGTCACCCGCCGCGTGGCCATGCTCGTCATTGATGGCCTTGAGGCCATTCATGTCCAAGGCAATCACGGAGACTGGCCACGGCCCTTTGCGTGTCAGGCGGTTGAGCTCTTCCGAGTAAAAAGCGCGGTTGCGCAGCTGGGTCAGTACATCGTGCTTGCCCAGGTACTCCAGGTACGCCTCGGCTTTTTTGCGGGCGGTAATGTCCACCAGCGATAGCAGCACCAGCCCCCAGTCGTTGGCATGGCTGGACATCACCGAAAACTCCAGGTGAATGTGCAGCAAGTCACCGGAGAGCGCGTAGTTCACCACCTCGCGCTGCTGCACCAGCTTGCCGTCCCACAAATCTTGCAGCTGCTCGGCAAACGAGTTGTACATCTCGCCACGAAAAATTTGGCGCAGGTTTTGCATCAGCTCGTGCTTGCTGTGCGCGCCAAACATCTTGAGGGTTTGCTGGTTCACGTCGATCACGCGGATTTCCTGCATGCAGCGCGTGACAAACTCGGGGTGCACTTTCAAAAAGGTCTTGAAATCGCTGATGCCGCGGCTGCGCACCTCGTCGAGCAAGCGTTTGACTTCCCGGAAATCCTCCACCCACAGGGATACGGGCGAGTATTCAAACAAATCGCGGGCGTAGTGCTCGCTACGCTGCAACTGCTCGGTGCTTCGCACTTCGGCAGTGATGTCTTCCAAAGAGACCAGGACACGGCTCCAGCAATGTTCATAGCCGGGCAAGATCTGGCCTCGGATCTGGACGTTGAGCGGATTGCCCCGCAGGTCGTAGTTGATGGAGCGGTTTTCAAAGCGCATCTGCCCATCCCACAGCGCCAGCAGCTCAGGCATGAGCTTGTCGAGCATGGCATCCCGAAATACTTCGCCCAAACGGCTTTGCAGCGTGGCCTGGTCGGGGGCCTGAAACAGCTCCAGCGTGTACTGGTTGACGCGCAGCACTTTGAAAGCGGCGCTGCAGCGCGCCAGACGGGAGGTGTCGGCTTGCAGGAAGGCCAGGAGATCGGTGATGCCTTCGGCACGCCATTGGTCAAACAGCCGTTTGAGTTCGCTGTAATCTTCCATCCACAGCGAAACTGGCGCGAGATTGAACATGTCCTCAAAGTCCAATCCAGTAGCAAGCGAATCCGTCATTGTGCACACCTCCGGCGCAAATTATTGCCGACTTCCTCCGGCAGGGCCTGAGGGCGCGCAAGTCTGGCGCTGAAAAATGCGCGGGTTGTGCGGCACTGCGTGGCGTACTTTTGTGCAGTGCTTCGCGGCAAGCAACTCAGGTTGGGTGCGCATCTCGCTATGCTGGTGACCTGTATGACAGCCATTGCCCCCACCACCGCGTATGTCGATATGAGCCAGCCCCTGCGGGCTGGCACGGCACGCCTGCGCCACGCTTTTGCCCATCCCCGCGCAGTCCTGCAAGCACACACGCCGCAGGCGCTGCAAAACCTTTTGCAGCAAGTGGAGCAAGCAGCCCGCACCGGTGCCTGGTGCGTGGGGGGCTTGCGCTATGAGGCGGCCAGTGCGTTGAATGCGGCGTTGCCTACCCAGCCTGCCGCAGCGCCTTTGGCGTGGTTTGCCGTGTTTGATGCGCCCCTGGATAGCGCTCCTGAAAATGATGGTGCATGCCAAGCCACGCCTGCGCTAGCGTGGGAAAGTGGCTTGAACTATGCGCAGTTTGAAATAGTGATCGAGGCCATCCACAGCGGCATTGCGCAAGGCAACTATTACCAAATCAACTTCACGCAGCAGTTGCACGGCCAGGCCTCCCAGGCGGTGGATGGCGCAGCGTTGTTCGCTGCTTTGCAGCAGGCACAGCCGGGTGGTTATGCGCTGTATGTCGACATGGGGGCTGAGCAAGTGGCCTCGGTCTCCCCCGAGCTGTTTTTTGACTGGCACCAGCCCGCCAATGGCAGCGGCGACATTTTGACCCGCCCGATGAAGGGCACTGCCGCACGCGGCGCAACGGCTGCACAAGACGCCGCGCAGGCGCAGCATTTGCAAACTTCGGTCAAAGAGCGGGCCGAGAATGTGATGATTGTGGATTTGCTGCGCAACGACTTGGGCCAGATGGCCGAGGTGGGCAGCGTGCACGTGCCCAGTTTGTTTGATGTGCAGGCCCTGCCCAGTGTGTGGCAGATGACGTCGGATGTGCGCGCACGCTTGCCCCAAGGCACCTCGTTGCTACAGGTGGTGAAAGCCTTGTTTCCTTGTGGCTCTGTTACGGGCGCACCCAAGCGGGCCGCCATGCAGGCTATTGCTGCGCTGGAGGCTGAGCCGCGTGGTTGGTACTGTGGGGCGCTGGGGGTGGTGCGCTCGGACGGCGCAGGGGGCATCCGTGCCACCTTTAACGTGCCAATTCGCACCGTGGTGGTGCAGGGCGAGGCACGGCAAACGCTGCGCTGCGGTATTGGCAGCGGCATCACTGCCAGCGCGTATGCGCAGGGGGAATGGCAAGAATGGCGCGCCAAGCGTGCATTTGTGGAAAGAGTGAGTATGAGCTTTGAGGTCATCACCACCATGGCGCTGGAAGCAGGGTACTTTCGCCACCTGCCTTGGCATGTGCAGCGTTTGCAAGCAGCGGCGCAGTATTTTGGCTACCCCTTCCACGACGCGGCTTTGCAGCTCACCCTGCAGCACATCCAAGCTACCCACCCCAGCGGTGTGTGGCGCGTACGTATCGCCTTGGGCAAGAACGGTTTGTTCGACAGTCGGGTGGAAGTGTGCAGCCCTGGGCCGCCACTGGCGTATCTGCAATTGGCGCCGGCCCCTTTGGCAGAGGCGCACAGCGAGTTTGTGCGCTTTAAAACCAGCCGCCGTGTGCATTACGAGCGCTTTGCGCCGCCGCCCCATCTGTTGGACACCGTGTTGTGGAACGAAGCGGGCGAAATCACCGAGGGCACGCGCGGCAATGTGGCGGCGTGGATCGATGGGCAATGGGTGACGCCTGCGCTGCACTGTGGTTTGCTGAATGGCGTGGGCCGCCAAGTAGCACTGGCCGAAGGCCGCCTGGTGGAGGGTGTGATCCGCGTGGCAGATGTTCCGCATATTCAGCAGTGGGCGTTTATCAATAGTTTGAGAGGCTGGGTGCCGGCCCAGATGGTTGCTGCGTCGCAAGGCGGCGATGGGGAGGGCGGATGACAGCCTGATGGGTGGAAAGCCCTGTTGCACTGCGCGCAAGGACAGGCTGAAATGCAAACACGCATATGTTTTTTGCAGAGAGGTGTTTTATGACCACAGTTGCAGAGATTCTCAAATCCAAGGCAGACCCTGCCGTTTATGCTGCCGCCCCATCGGATACGGTGTATAGCGCGTTGCGCTTGATGGCTGACAAGGGCATTGGTGCCCTGCTGGTCAAAGAGGGGGACACGATTGTGGGGATCTTCACCGAGCGTGACTACGCACGCAAAGTGGCACTGCTGGGGCGTACGTCTGACCAGACCCGTGTGCGCGATGTGATGACCGATGCCGTGTTGTTTGTGGAGCCTTCTCAGACCACCGATGCGTGCATGCAACTGATGACTTCCAAACGCCTGCGCCACTTGCCCGTGATGGACGGCGGGCAGTTGGTGGGTCTGATCTCGATTGGTGACCTGGTCAAGCAAATCATCTCTGAGCAGCAGTTCACCATTGCGCAGCTGGAGCATTACATCCACGGTGGCGTGCATTCGTAGCCTTTGAAACAGGCGACAGCCCTGCACGCGGAGCATCAAAAAGGCCATGGTCAAACGACCATGGCCTTTTTTGCTGGAGCACGTGGCGCTCAGCGTTCAGTGCTCAGAGCGCCTCGCCCGGGAGCGAAGTAGCGCAGTCGTGCAGCCGTGCAGGCTGGGCGGAGCCTTACAGCTTGCCCTTGAAGTAGCTGGGTTTGTCCATGTCCACAATGTCTACGCTCAGTTGCACCTGCAGCCCGGCTTGCGCAGGAATCTCTGCTTTCAACACTGCAGCCAGGCGGTCTGAGAGCTCTTTCTTCACTTCAGCCGTGCGCCCGGCCATCAGGCGCAGTTCCACGTGGGCAAAGGCGCGGCCTGCATTGTTGCGGCCAATTTGGTAGCTGCTCAGCGCGGCAATACGGGCTTTGACATCGGCTTCATCGGCCACGGTGGGGTGGTCGCAGACGGCGTTGGTCAGTGCAGCCATCAGCGTGGTGTCGTTGATGCCTTGCAGGTTGTTGGTGTATTCCACGGTCATGTGGGGCATGGTGTTCTCCTGGTTGTGGTGTCAAATTTGGCGCTCATTGTGCCTCGACCGGCGGCAGGAAATCGGCCAACACCCCCAAGGCATCCACGAGGGCGGCCACATCCGCAGCCGTGTGCGCGGCCGACAAGGCGATGCGCAGGCGCGCCGTGCCCGCCGGCACGGTGGGCGGGCGGATGGCCGCCACCCACAGGCCGCGCTGGCGCAGGCTTTCCATCAGCGCCAGGGCGGCGCCGTTGTCGCCGATGACCAGGGCCTGGATGGGCGTGTCCGAGGGCAGCAGGCGCCAGCCGGTGCGCGCCAGCAGCGGCTGCAGCCCCGTGCGCAGCTGCTGGATACGGGCCTGCAGCTGTACACGCAGGGCATCGCCGTCCGCGATGACCCGCAGGCTGGCCTGCAGCGCGCGGGCCAGCAGGGCCGGTGCGGCCGTGGCGAAGGTGTAGCTGCGCGTGGTCTGCAGCAGCCATTCGATCAGGTCTTCGCTGCCGGCCACCAGCCCGCCGGCCGCGCCGGCGGCCTTGCTCAGCGTGGCCATGTACAGCACGCGCGGGCTGGCGTGGGCGCCTGTCAGACCGGCGGCGGCCAGGCTGCCCCGGCCTTGCGGGCCGCGGATGCCCAGGCCGTGCGCGTCGTCCAGCATCAGCAGGGCGTCGTAGCGTTCGCACAGGGCCAGCAGGCCGGGGATGTCGGCCACATCGCCATCCATGCTGAACACGGCATCGCTGACCACCAGCTTGCGTGCGCAGGGGCTGGCGGCCAGCAGGGCTTCCAGGGCGGCCAGGTCGCCATGCGGGTAACGCTGGATGCTGGCGCGTGACAGGCGGCAGCCGTCGATCAGGCTGGCGTGGTTCAGTGCGTCCGAAAAAATACCATCACCCGCACCGACCAGGGCCGGGATGACGCTGGCATTGGTGGCAAAGCCGGCATAGAAGTACAGCGCGCGTGGCAGCTGCAGAAACTGCGCCAGCTCCTGCTCCAGCGCCGCATTCGCCGTGCTGTGGCCGCTGACCATGGGCGAGCCGCCCGAGCCCACGCCAAAGTGCAGCGCCGCGTCGCGTGCGGCCTCGATCAGCACCGGGTGCAGGGCCAGGCCCAGGTAGTCGTTGCTGCAGAACTGCAGCATGGGCTGGCCATTGACGGTGATGTGTGCACCCTGCTGCGGCGCCACGGTGCGGCGGGTGCGGCGCAGTTGCTGGGCATCCAGCGCCGCCAGCTGCCGGGGCAGGGCCTGCAGCCAGGAGGTGGGGGAGAGGGTGTTCATGGCTGGGAAGGAGGAGTCATTGCCACGCCTGGGGCAGTTGGACGGGGACGGCGAGCGCATCGGGCTGCGCTTGCCAGGGAAGGTCGGCCAGCAGTGGCGCACCCAGGTGCTGGCGCAGGTAGGCCAGGCTGGCCTCGGGTTCGCGCATCTGCGGATCGACGCGGCTGGCGATCCAGCCCGCCAGCGGCAGCCCGCTGGCGCGGATGGCATCTGCCGTCAGCAGGGCGTGGTTGATGCAGCCCAGCCGCAGGCCGACCACCAGCACCACTGGCAACTGCAGCGCCACGGCCAGATCGGCGATGCGCAGGTGGGGGGACAGAGGCACCTGCCAGCCGCCTGCGCCTTCGACCACCACGGCATCGGCCTGGGCCGCCAGTTGCTGGTAGGCCTGCAGGATGGGGGCCAGCTGCACGGTGACGCCCGCGCGTTCGGCAGCGATGTGGGGCGAGACCGGGTCGGGCAGCAGCACCGGGTTGTCTAGCTGCGGCGGCACCACCAGCGTGGAGGCCGCGCGCAGCGCCAGGCTGTCCTCGTTGGCCCAGCCGCCCCGGCCATCCGGCTCGGCGCCGGAGGCCACCGGTTTCATGCCCACCACCCGGCGGTGGTGCCGCGCCAGGGCATGCAGCAGGGCGCAGCTGGACAGGGTCTTGCCGACGCCGGTGTCGGTGCCGGTGACAAAGCAGGCAATCATGGTTGGAGGCTCCTGGTCAGTGATTTTTTAGGTGGGGTGTGGTGTTG
This sequence comes from Comamonas sp. UBA7840, assembly GCF_002501455.1. NCBI lineage: Bacteria > Pseudomonadati > Pseudomonadota > Betaproteobacteria > Burkholderiales > Comamonadaceae > Comamonas > Comamonas sp. UBA7840. The sequence goes on from NZ_DLTI01000026.1 coordinate 132,159, forward strand.
GCGGCAGAGGCAGGGAGTTCGCCCCGGCGGGCGAGTCGCTTTCTTTTGTTTCGCCCAATCAAAGGAGGCAAAGCCAAGGCGACTCTGCCGAGTGCTTTGCCGTGGAGCTCGCTACGCGCCGCAGGCGCTGCGCTCAGACAGCCACGGAAATTCAGGTGGCGGGTGGCAGTCCTGTCTCGCAGCGCTGCTGCGGCAGGCCTGCGGGAAGAGCCAGCGCTGTGACGAAGCATGCAGATGTAAAGAGGCATAGCGCCACCCGTGCGCGCGCAAGCGTCGCGCACCACAAGGATGCCCTTCTGATTTCCGGCGGCTGTGTGAGCGCAGCGCCTGCGGCGCGCAGCGAGTTCCGCCGGACAGCCGTCGGCAGACGCGCTTCTTTGGTTACTTTCTTGTAGCGTACAAGAAAGTAACTCGGCCGCCGGGACGAATTCCCGGCTTCTGTCCTTCAACATGGCACGTCCTCGGAAAGTAAAAATAAAGCTTTTAGGCCTCTAGCACTTGCAGGGACTACGCCTGCAGCTCTGCTTCTTGCAGCAAGCAGTCCTCCAGCGCTGCCAGCGCCTGGGTTGTCAGGTGCTGCACCTCGTCGGCATCCAGCACATACGGCGGCATGCAGTACAGCGTGTGGCCGATGGGCCGCAGCAGCAACCCGCGGGCGCGCGCGGCGGCGTGGTAGTGCTGGGCAAAGTCGGGCAGCACCGTCTCCACATCCCAGGCCCAGACCATGCCCATGTGGCGGGCATGGCGCACGCGGGGGTGGGCGTTGAGCGGGGCGAAGGCGGTGGTCAGCTGTGCCGCCAGCGCACGGTTGGCCTGCAGGGTGTCGAGTTGCTCGAACAGCTCCAGCGTGGCCAGGGCGGCGCGGCAGGCCAGCGGGTTGCCGGTGTAGGAGTGCGAGTGCAGAAAGGCCCGCGCCGCCTCGGTGCCGTAGAAGGCCTGGTATACAGCGTCCGTGGTCAGCACCGCCGACAGCGGCAGGGTGCCGCCGGTCAGGCCCTTGGACAGGCAGATGAAATCTGGCGTGATGCCGGCCTGCTGGTGGGCAAACAGGCTGCCCGTGCGGCCAAAGCCGGTGGCGATCTCGTCCACCACCAGGTGCACCTGGTAGCGGTCGCACAGCGCGCGGGCCTGGCGCAGGTAGGCGGGGTCGTACATGGCCATGCCGGCGGCACACTGGATCAGCGGCTCCACGATCAGCGCGGCGGTCTGGGCGTGGTGCCGCTGCAGCCAGGCCTCCAGCGCCGCAGCGGCGCGGTGGGCCACGTCGGCGGCGGTTTCACCCGGCTGGGCGGCGCGCGCATCGGGGCTGGGCACGGTGGCGGACAGGCGCACCAGGGGCGCGTAGGCGCTGCGGAAGATGGGCACATCGGTGACGGACAGCGCCCCCACGGTCTCGCCGTGGTAACCCCCGGTCAGGCCGACAAAGCCGTTCTTTTCGGGCCGGCCGACGTTGCGCCAGTAGTGGGTGCTCATCTTCAGCGCCATTTCGGTAGCCGACGCGCCGTCGCTGCCATAGCTGGCGTGGCCCAGGCCGGTCAGCGCGGCCAGCTTTTCCGACAGCTCGACCACAGCCGCGTGGGTGCAGCCGGCCAGCATGACGTGGTCCAGCTGCTGCAGCTGATCGCTCAGCGCGGCACGGATGTGCGGGTGGCTGTGGCCGAACAGGTTGACCCACCAGGAGCTGATGGCATCCAGGTAGCGGTGGCCTGCGGTGTCATACAGCCACGGCCCCTGCGCACGTGCGACGGCCAGTAGGGGCTCGGTCTCGTGCCGCTTCATGGGGGTGCAGGGGTGCCAGACGGCCGCGAGGCTGCGGCTGGCGAGGTCAGAGGGTGTCATTGCAATAACTCCTGAACGTGTGGCGAGAGGCATGCTTCAGCCGCTTGTTTGTAAAAAGTAGAGCGGTTGGTGCTGGCTGGTCGTGGGTTTCGTGGCTTGAAAGCGTTGAGCGGAATTTGTCGACAGAGGCCGGGATTTCGCCCCGGCGGGCGACCTCCTTTCATTTGTCTCGCCAAATGAAAGGAGGCAAAGCAAAGGCGACTCTGCCGAGCGCTTTGCCGTGGAACTCGCTGCGCGCCGCAGGCGCTGCGCTCGGACAGCCACGGCAAGTCAGGTGGACAAAGCAGACCTGTCTCGCAGCGCTGCTGCTGCAGGCCTGCGGAGAGCATCGGCGTTGTGCTGAAGCATGCAGGCGTAAAGAGGCACAGCGCTACCCGTGCGCGCGCAAGCGTCGCGCACCGCGAGGAAGTCCTTCTGATTTCCGGCGGCTGTGTGAGCAGAGCGACGTAGGCGCGTAGCGAGTTCCGCCGGACAGCCGCCTGCCAGGCTCGCCTTTTCTTTGGTCACTTTCTTTTGGCGAAGCAAAAGAAAGCGACTCGCCAGCCGGGGCGAACTCCCGGCCTCTGCCCCTGCATGAGGAATGGACGTTAGTCCATGGGCGGATGCAAACCAAATCAGCGTTAAACCCACTACCTACCGGCGCAATCAGCTCCTCTTTTTCAAGCGATCTTCATTCCACCGTGGTAGTAGTCTTCAGCCCCTGCAACCCCAGCTTGCGCAGCAACGTGGTGTCTGCCTCGACATCGGGGTTGCCCGTCACCAGCAGCTTGTCGCCGTAGAAGATGGAGTTGGCGCCGGCCATGAAGCACAGCGCCTGCACGGCCTCGCCCAGTTGTTGGCGGCCGGCCGACAGGCGCACGCGCGCGGTGGGCATGGTGATGCGGGCCACGGCAATCACGCGCACGAAGTCCAAGGGATCCACCGGTTCGCTGTCGGCCAGCGGCGTGCCGGGTACGCGCACCAGGCTGTTGATGGGCACGGACTCGGGGTAGGGATTCAGATTGGCCAGCTGCGCGATCAGCCCGGCGCGGTGCACCGGCGCTTCACCCATGCCGATGATGCCGCCGCAGCAGACGCTGATGCCGGCGCCGCGCACGGCGGCCAGGGTGTCCAGGCGGTCTTGGTACTGGCGGGTGCTGACCACGTCCTGGTAGTACTCGGGCGCTGTGTCCAGGTTGTGGTTGTAGTAGTCCAGGCCGGCCTCGCGCAGCGACTGGGCCTGGTGGGGCTGCAGCATGCCCAAGGTGGCGCAGGTCTGCAGGCCCAGGCCTTTCACGGCAGCGATCAGCGCGTTCATCTTCTCGATGTCGCGGTCCTTGGGCGCACGCCAGGCGGCGCCCATGCAAAAACGGGTGGCACCGGCATCCTGCGCGGCCTTGGCGGCGCGGGTAACCTCCTCCACGCTCATCAGCTTTTCGGCCTTCACGCCGGTGTCGAACTCGGCCGCCTGCGGGCAGTAGCCGCAGTTCTCGGGGCAGCCGCCGGTCTTGACCGACAGCAGCGTGGCCAGCTCGATCTCGCCATCGGGCCAGTGCTGGCGGTGCACGGTCTGGGCGCGGTACAGCAGCTCCATGAAGGGCAGGTCCAGCAGTTGCTGGACGGCCTCGACCGACCAGCGCTGGTGGCCGCTGTCGGCCGCCACAGCGGCGGCGGGCGGGTGCCAGTGCATGGGCTGTGCCTGAGTGGCATGAACGGATGCGGGGGAAGCGCAAGTCTCGCTGGGGTGGGACATGGAATGGTTCCTCGAAAAGCCTGCAAGCAGGGATGCCATTCATTGTCAGCACAAAAAAATTATTTTTTCAACGTGCGCTGCAGATAGTTGGGTTGAAAGACGTTGTCGTTGATTGAGATAACTTTGTCGTCTACTTAAGTGAAGTTGATTACTTTTGTTAGTGCGTTGGCAGCGCCGTGTGCTTTCTTTGTGCAATTTGCAGGCATCAGCAGGTAACTGCATCAAGCCTTGCATTCGATCAGGCAGAAGTTAAGGTAAGAAGAAGTGATTTATGCGCATGAATTTGCGAGAAATGGCGGTTTTTAGTGAAATATCTTGAAAAATTTCACATTGCGAAATCAAATAAATATTGCAGCAGCACCCGCAGTGGTTTTTAAGTTGAGTGATTTGTGGGGGATAGCAGTTAGTTCTGAATACGCTGGAAGCACTAGCCATGCAGCGATGGCTCTTTCAGCGCTGGCGTGCAGCACGCATGGTCTGCGCGCAAGGCGTGCCACGCACGGTGAATGCGGTGGCGCAAAGCCAGTGTGGGTAGGGTGAGTGATGCAGTGATGGGGGCGGTGTTGCCGCTGACTGGGCGTGGGATGAGAGGACTGCGAACGCCTGCGACGTGCGTGGGCGCACCATGGTCTATTAGAAAACGGAGGGCAGAAGCGCATAGGCAGACGCTGCGCTGCACAGACTGCGCTGCAGTGACAAGCCTCAGTCGCTAGTCGCGCTCGTACAGCTCTTCTTCGAGTTCCAGCGGGGCGCTGGTGATCGTCGCGGCTGGGCGGTAGGCCAGGCGCACGTAGATGGGGGCGTAGGCCTCGGCCTGGGTGATTTCGATCAGGGTTTCCTTGCCCAGCTCCAGCAGGGCAATGAAGGTGACGACCAGCACGGTGCTGCCCTTGCTGGGGTCAAAAATCTTTTCAAACTCGACAAAGCGCTGGCCTTGCAGCTGCTTGAGGATCTGGCTCATGTACTCGCGCACCGACAACTCTTCGCGCGTGATGCGGTGGTGCTGCACCAGCTTGGCGCGCTTGAGGATGTCGCGCCAGGCGGCTTGTAGCTCACCCACCGCCACATCGGGAAAGCGGGGCTGCAGGCTTTGCTCAATGTGCACCTGGGCCTTGAGAAAATCGCGCCCGTACTGCGGCAGGGTATTGATCTGCTGCGCGGCCAGCTTCATCTTCTCGTACTCGAGCAGACGGCGCACCAGCTCGGCGCGCGGGTCTTCGGCCTCTTCCTCGCCCTCTTTCTTCTTGGGCGGCAGCAGCATGCGCGACTTGATCTCGATGAGCATGGCTGCCATCAGCAGGTACTCGGCCGCCAGCTCCAGGTTGCGGCTGCGGATCTCGTCCACATAGCGCAGGTACTGCTGGGTCACCGCTAGCATGGGGATGTCGAGGATGTTGAAGTTCTGCTTGCGGATCAGGTACAGCAGCAAGTCCAGCGGGCCTTCGAACGCTTCCAAAAAAACTTCCAGCGCATCCGGGGGGATGTACAGGTCGTTGGGCAGCTTGAACAGTGGCTCTCCGTACAGACGCGCCAGTGCCACCTGATCGACCACGGTGGGCATCAGGTCTGGGCTGTCCGAAGCCGCCGTCACAGGCAGCTCGGATTGGGCGTTGTCAGAAGCGCTTTCGCTCATGCAGCTTAATAAATAAGAGCGTCCAGCGTTTGTATATCAAGGGCTGGGCCATAAAAACACTGCTAATGCGTAATTAGTGGTTGGACTGGTACACGTAGGGTTGTTGGGCCACACGGGCTTGCTCGGAGTCGGCTTGCACTTCGTAATTCACCTGTTTGTCCCACAGCAGGGCACGGCCAGCCAGTTGCTGGGCTTCAAGCTGGGGGTTGTCCTTTTTCATCTGGTTGATGAAATCGGTGGCATCGGATGTGTAGTGGGGGCGGGCAAAAATAGACATGGACTGGTAACCTCTCTAGATCGACGATTCTAGCGGGACACCGTCCATGAACCTACTGAACCGTGTCGTAGCCACGGTGGCCGCACTGGCCACCAGCGTTTTTGCGCTGCTTGGCTGTGACCAGCAAAAAATTGACACCCTGGAAGAAGGGCTGTCTACCGAGATAGATGTGCGCAAAGCCTTCGGCGAGCCCGAGACCATTTGGCCCGAGCCCGATGGTTCGCGCACATTTGAATACCCGCGCCAGCCCATGGGGCACCGTAACTACATGATCACCATCGGCAGCGATGGCGTGATGACGGCGCTGCGCCAGGTGCTGACTCCGCATGTGTTCGAGCAGATTCAGCCCGGAATGACGCAGGAGCAGGTGCGCCGCATGCTGGGCAAGCCCGCCCAGCGCATGACCTACCAGCTCAAGCAAGAAACGGATTGGGACTGGAACTGGATTGACCCGCCCAGTCAGGAGATGGAATTTACCGTGACCTTTGGTGCCAATGGCACGGTGAAAAAAAGTGGCAGCCGCATCAAGCTGCCTCAGGGTGATCGCTGAGCACCTGTTGAAAACACGTGGCGGAATCTAAGCAACGGCGCAGGACGGTGGTGTAATTGCTGCATTGCAGCAAAAACCTGTCAGCGCCGTGACCCGGTACTGCGTTGTAGGCATTGCGCCCCCAGAAAGAACTTCTGGTGGTGTGCTTCTTGCTTAGCAATTTGCATGTACGTTTGCGCTGCGGCCACAAGCTGGCAGTGCGAAAAACCGGTATCCGCCATGAGCACCACCACCTCTTCGCCTGTCTCGGAGTCCGCGCTCAGCGCGCCTGCGGCTTCTTCCCTGGCTGCGCCAGCCCCTGTCGCCGTGGTCAAACACGGCCCGTATGAAGACGCGCAAGCGCTGTTTTCGGGCTCGCTGTTCGTGGGCATCACCATGATGATGTATGCGCAGGCTGGTTTGCTCACGGGCAGCACGGCGGGTTTGGCCTTTGTGCTGCACTACGCCACGGGCTGGTCGTTTGGCGCGATTTACTTTGCCATCAATATTCCGTTTTACTGGTTTGCATGGAAGTACGTGGGCAAAGAGTTCACGATCAAGACGTTTGTCTCGGTGGCCCTGCTTTCGTTGATTACGGAGTTGGGCCCGCGCCTGATTCACATTGATTATTTGCACCCGGCTTTTGCCGCCATTGCCGGTGGCTTGCTGATGGGCACCGGCGTGCTGTTTTTGGCACGGCACAAGTCCAGCCTGGGGGGCGCAACGATTGTTTCGCTGTATGCGCAAGACAAATGGGGCATCCCCGCAGGCAAGGTGCAGATGGCGATTGACTGCGCGGTGGTGGCACTGGCGCTGTGGGTAGTGCCCTTGGAGCGGGTGCTGTGGTCCATCTTGGCAGCGGTGGTGATGGGCATTTTCTTGGCCGTCAGCCATCGCCCCGGGCGCTACCACGGCAAATAGTTTGATAGCTGCTAGCGCTTGATCCATAAGCGCTAGCGGCCTATTGGATGCATAAAGTACAAAGCCCTGCAGGCTGAAAAGCCTGCGGGGCTTTTTGTTGGGCCTGCCAGGGGCGCATGTATAGAGGCTCCCATAGATTGGCCCGGGATGCGCTGGCGCCTTGGTTGGGGAACCTGCATTGGCGGTGCCGAGCCCTTTCTTTGTTACCCGGTGTTCATGAGCAGTGACCTTTGGCATGGCGCTGGCGCAAAGCATGCCGCTTCCCTCTGGATGGACTTTGGGCTCGTGCGCTGGGGCTGTCAGTGCTCTGACGGCCCGTAGTCTTGCCGTGGCAAAAACTGTGTGCCCAGATGAACGGCAAGGCTGGCGTTACCGCAGACGGTGGGCATCTGCTGCCCGGCAGATGTGGGAGACGAGTAAGCACAGTGAATTTAGATAGCTGCTTGTGCTTTATTTATCAGCGCTTCAGCCATATTTTCTTCTTGAAAATCCGCAGACATGGAGGGCTGTGAAGCAGGCACGAGGACGGTCGAGCGGTGCCAAGCCACTTGCCGTTGATCTACCTTTAATTTCGATTGATAAGGATTTACCCCCGTGCGACTCGCATCGGGTCGCACCGCAGAATCCCAAAGCACTTTTACAGATGTATCCCGCTGTTGCTGCCTGGCCAGCCTGGCAATTCACTTCGCACCTGCTTATCGCTGATTCCCTCTCCTTTTTTAAGTCATTCCATGGTTTCGATTCATAACTTCAAACCCGCTCATGCGCACTGGGCCGTGCGCATGAATTGGAAGAATCGTTCCATCTGTTTTGCGCTTTTGGGGTTGACGGTAGGTTTTCATCTGCACGCCAGGCATGCCTCGGATTTGGCATGGGCGTTGCTGGTGCTGCAATTTTTTATGGGCCCCCAGCTGCAATATGTGCATGGTTGCCTTGCTGCCAACCCACGCCGGGCGGAGGTGCGCAACATGCTGCTGGATGGCGTTGGCTTCGGGGCATGGGCGGCAGGCCTGGGCTTTCCGCTGTGGATTAGCTTTGCCATGTTCATCGCCACCAGCGTCAACTTGATTGCATTCGGCAGTTGGAAGGGCTGGGCCAGCGCACTTGTGGCGATGGGCCTGGGGGTGATTGCTGTGGCCTGTGTGCAGCCCTTGTCTTTTCAGCCCGACACCGGCATGTGGGCCACCGGCTTGTGCATGTTCACCTTGATGCTGTTCTTGACCGTATTTGCGCAAGACGCTTTTTTGCGCGCCTCCAAGCTCTACCAGCAACGTGCCCAAACGCGCCAGCAACTGTCAGAAATTCAGGCACTCAAAGATTTGCTGGCAGAGCAAGCAACGCGCGATCCGCTCACAGGGCTTTTCAATCGCCGCATGCTGGATCAAAAGCTGCCGCAATTGATGCAGCAATGTGCAGCCCGGGGGACTTCGCTGGCGGTCATGCTGCTGGACATGGACCGATTCAAAGAGGTCAATGACACCTATGGCCATGCAGCCGGAGACCATCTGCTGCTGGCCCTGTCGCACCACTTGATGCAGTACAACCGTTCTCAAGATATGGTGTTCCGCTATGGTGGCGATGAGTTTTTGGTGCTCTTTCCGGATACGGCCTTAGAGGTTGCCCAAGACCGTGCGCAGCAGCTGTGTGAGGCTTTTGCCCATCTGCCAAGAAGGCTGGAGCAGCAGACGCTGCACGTGACCTTGTCCTGCGGCTTGGCCAGTTTTCCTGCGCATGGGCAGGATGTGCAAACCCTGCTGCAGCACACGGATGAGGCGCTCTACCAAGCCAAGGCGGCGGGGCGCAACAAGGTGGTGGTGTACGGTGCGCAGGCAATCCACACGGATGCCACCGTAGAGCCCAGCGCTGCACAGGCCTAGGCCCTGGCGCTTGGTGCAGCCAAAAAGCAAAAGCCCCGCTGCTTGCAGAGCCAGCGGGGCTTTTTGGTGGGCGAGAGCAGTGTGCTCAGCCCACGGTAATGGTTTTGCTGGCGGTGAGGGTCTGGCCCTGATCGTCCTTCCACAGCATGGTCAGCTCACCGCTGCGGCGGGCTTTGAAGGTGAATTCGATATAGGGGTTTTGGGCAATCGAGGTGCCGGGGTCCCACGTGAAGATCAGCTTGCCGCCCAGCTTGGCTTCAAAGTGATTCATGATATGGCGCGGGCGAGGTTTGCCGGTGGCTGGGTCATTGCGCAGGCCGGTTTCCATCACGTGTTCCATCTGGGCGCGTACGCGCAGAATGTCGCCGGCTTTGGGCTTTTCATTGCTGACCCAGACGCGCGGGGGCTTGTTCATGCTCATGGTATCTCCTGCCTGTTACATGCCGCAGCCACTGGCGGCCACGGTCACGTTTTGCTTGCCTTGCAGCACAACGCCGCTTTTCATCCTTGCGAGCACATGTACGGCCTGTGACTGGCTCAGGCGGATGCGCACAGCAGCTTCTGCGGCACCGGTTTCGGCCGTGAATTGCATGCGGCAGGCCAAGGGGATGGGGTTGAGTTCAGCCACGATCATCAGCTCTTCACACCAGTCTTGCTCGGTGATGGGCAGGGTGACTTTGGCTTTCACGGGAACGGCGCTGGGGTTGTCGGCCAGCACGGGAATGTCCAGCTGCAAGCCCTCGGCCTGCGGCTTGGCGCTGCCAATGAATTGCGCCATGGTTTTCTTGAATTCCACGGGGTTGGGTGCCAAAGGGCCAACCAGCGGCGTGGGTGCAGTGTTTTGTGCCGTGGCCATGCCGGGCAGGGCCAGTGTGGCGCCGGCAGCGGCTGCGCCAGCCACCAGGCGGCGGCGGGTCAGGGTCGGAGAAGTTGCAGTTTTCATAGCAGAGCGTGTGGGCGGCAGGGCATGCTCGCCGGTGCTTATACATGCAAAGTTGCCCCCTTTCTTGCAGCAGGCAAGAGCGGGGGCAGCGTGCGGCGATCGAGTCAGGCCGGGTTAGATGCCCAGGAAGTCACTGAACTTACCATTGATCCACGCGAAGTCTTCCTTGACCAGGTCGGCGGTGCGCACGTCCATATCGATTTGCGTCTGGTGGACATTGCCCGAAGCGGCGTCGATCTCGTACTCAAATTTCACCGAGATTTCTTCCTGCGGATCGCCGTTGACCATCATGTAGCACAGGTTGTCGGGCAGCAGCGGCGTCACTTCCTTGCCTGCCACGCGCTGCGAGATGTTCTTGGCGACGATCTTGCCAATGTAGTTGGCCACGTGGGCGCTCTTGGGGTAGTGGCCAAACTGGGGCGAGATGGCACCCATCAAATCACCCACAAAGTAGACGCTGTCGTCTGTCTTGGCGGTGAAATAGCGAGTGTCCATATCGGCCCAGCCTGTGGGCTTGCCGGTTTGTGGGTCTTTGCCAATCAGATCGGCCCACCACACCATTTCAGCGGCCTGGTGGGGAGGCATCAAGATGGCGTCATCAAACTTGAATTCACCAGCGGCGGTCTTGATCTTCTTGTTGAAGGGGTCCACTTCCTGCACACGGGCGTTGGGTACGTGGGTGATGATGTCCGGGTACAGCTCTTCAAACGCCTGTTTGTAGCCCACACCGATGGGCGCGATCTTGGGCTTGGGGTCCAGAATCAAAATCTTGCCGGGAATCTTGTTGGCCTTGATGTGCCAGGCAATCAGGCAAGCGCGCTCGTAGGGCGAGGGGGGGCAGCGGTGCGGTGGTGGGGGCAGCGTCATCACCAAGGTGCCGCCCTTGAAGTTTTTCACCTTGTTCTTCAGCGCCACCATCTCCTGGTTGGGGATGTAGGCGTTGGGAAAGTGCTTGCGGGTGTAGTCGATGGCCTTTTGGTCGTTGCCAAACCAGGCTTCGTAGTCGTTGCGGATACCGCCGGACAGAATCAGGTAGTCGTACTCGATCAGGCCGTGGGCCGTACGCACCAGCTTTTTGTCGCGCTCAAAACCGGTCACTTCGGTTTGCAGCAAGTGGTAGCCATACTTGTTGGCGGGGTGCAGCATGTCGCGGTTGATGAAATCGGTGTTCACGATGTCGATCAGCCACTTGTTGCTCATGGGGCCCGACCAGAAGGTGGGGTTGCGCTCTAGCAGCACCACGTCCGAGTTGGGGATCAGCTCGCGCAGATAGCGCGCAGCGGTCATGCCACCCCAGCCACCGCCGCAAATCACAATGCGCGGCCCCTTGCCAGTGCGGGGCAGGATGCGCGATTGGGGCGTCATGATGGTGGGGGCTGCCAGCGTGGCAATCGGGGCGGCAGCCGTAGCTGCGCCCAGGGCCATGGCGGGCGGGGTCATTAAAAAACGGCGACGTTGCATGGTCATAGTGGCTCCTCAGAGTGGGAAATAGGTGTTTCCAATCGACAGACCTTGCGTGCTGGGGCCAGCGCAGGGCTTGCGCTGGCACTTGGAGCAAAGGGAACGGGGCAGACCATGCCGACCGCACACACAGCGCTTGCCCTGCTGCAGCTGCGTGGGGCGCTGCAGTGCAAAGCAAACATCGGTGGGTTGGGGGGCATTGTTCAGGCTCCTGGCGTGGCAGAAGCCACATCCTGTGCAAATCAACGGGTTCCTAAGCAGGCTTGGGCGTTGAATGTGTTGCTCCTGCATGAAGCAGGGGTGACACAGGCAAGGATGGGGGTAATCCCTCTTAGCCGACACGCGGCACAAGCAGAGCTGTCTATGCGGGCGATTCTAGGGGAAGGCGCTGCATACGGGGTGGACGCATAGCGCTCAGTGAGCAGGGGTTAACGTCCGCTTTGTCGTATTTAACGGCGCGTGGCGACGATTTTTAGGGTGATCCAGGTGGTCAGCACGATGCCTGCCACGGCCGGAAATGTCGCCCAGGCCAGGGTGCTCATACCGCTCAGACCCTGGCCGATGGAGCAACCAGCGGCCAGCAAACCGCCAAAGCCCATGAGCCAGCCACCGATGGCGCTCTTCGCCAAATGTGCGGGGCTGTCAAAGCCTTCCCAGCGTGAGGTTCCTGTGACCAGTGCCGTCACGCCAGCGCCGGTTAGCACACCCAGCACCAAGGCGCAGGCGGCATCAAATTCCCGTCCCACGGCGACTTGCACGTATAGCAGCGTTTCAGCAATCGGCGAGATAAAGCTCAGCGAGGTGAGCTTGGCGGGGTCAAACGCATCTACCCCGATATGGGCGCTGATCCACCAACCCACCGCCACCAAGGCGCCAATCACCAGGGCTGAGAGCCACTGCGCCGGGCTGCGGCGCAGCGCAGGGCGCCACATGGCGTAAGTCACCAAGAGTAGCGCAGGAATGATAGCTGTCAGCGTATAAATGGTAAGGGTTGAGAGGCTATTTGCTTGTAACTGCTGGGTGAGTGTGCTGTGCTCCAGCACAGAGGGCGCAATGCCTTGGAACCATTGGCGCAGTGGCACCAGCACGCCGGTGGCGCTAGCCTGCGCACCCAGCGCCAAAAACACCACCGTGACCAGCGCGCGCAAATTGCCGCCCGCCAGCAGCACCAGTGAGCGCGCGCCGCAGGCATTAGCCAGCACCATGCCCAACGCGAAGACAGCACCGCCGATGAACACACCGAGGGCAGAGAAGTTGGGCCGCACGATCTGGGCCTGCGTCAGATCGACCACACCCATCCACTGCAGTCCCTGCGATGCCAGCAAGGCCACGGCCAGCGCCAGTGCAAAGGCCTGCAGCGCTGGCGCGTTGCCACGCCCTTCGCCGCTATCGAGGCCCGTGGCTTGGCGCAGGCCGCGCAGCAAACAAAAACGCCCCCAGCGTGCAAACACGCCAAAGACCACACCCAGAAAAAATGTAGACCACAACAACATATCAATCCTCAAGCAGGGCGCATGCTAAACCACTGCTGCACAGGTGAAAAAGCCTCGCAACTGAAAAGTCGCGAGGCAAAAGTATGTGATGAAAGTTTTGAACGCACAGCGATAGCGTATGCAGCCCCCCTTTCGCCAGAACCGCCGAGTAAGGGCCGCCCCGCAGCGATGGCGGTGTCCCCCTTCCGGCAACAGAAAGTTGCGACAGAAGGGGGAAGGCGCGTCAGCGCCTCGGGGGGATGAACTTCGTTATCTATCCCAGATATCCGCGCTGATGGCCTTGTACCAAGCCGCGCCGTAATCGGCTTCGGCCTTGCGGAATCCTGCATCGGCGTTGGCAGGGCTGACACCGCCGGAGCCGGGCACCTCAATCAGCTTGCCGGATTCGCTGCGGTACACGCCCGCCACCGAGATGCCGTAGTCCCTGCCGATCAGGCTGTAGCAGGTGTTGGCAAAAGCGCCGGTGGCAACCGGCTGGCCCAGCAACTCTGCTGCAATCGCCGCTGCAGCCACCTTGCCCTGGGTGTTGGCGGCAAAGCCGGACTTGGGCATGGGCGCAGCTTGGGTGGCATCGCCCAGCACATACACGTCTTTGACCTGTTGCGATGCAAAGCTCTCGGCTTTGATGGGCACCCAGCCGCTGGCATCGGTCACCCCAGCGCGGTCGGCGATGAAGCCGGCCTTTTGCGGGGGGATGACGTTCAGCACATCCGCCTTGTGCTTGGTGCCGAAAGCAGTTTCTACTTCCAGGTTCTTAGCATCCACGCGCACCACCTGGCCGTCGTCGGATTGCTTGACCCACTCGATCATGTCGCCGTACAGCGCCTTGTAGCCCGACAGGAACAGGCCTTGCTTGGAGAAAGCGTCCTTGTTGTCCAATAGCAAAATCTTGCTTTTGGGTTTGTGCTGCTTGAAGTAGTGGGCCACCATGGCGGCGCGCTCGTAGGGGCCGGGCGGGCAGCGGAAAGGGTTGGCCGGAATCACCATCACAAACTTGCCGCCGTCGGGCATGGCGTCCAGCTGCTTCTTTAAAAGCTGGGTTTGCGCGCCGGCCTTCCAGGCGTGGGGGGCCAGCTCGGTAGCGGCTTCGTCATAGCCTTCCAAGGCATTCCAGCGCATGTCAATGCCGGGCGAGAGCACCAGCTTGTCGTAGTGCAGCAGTTTGCCGTTGGACAAAAACACCCGCTTGCCCGCAGTGTCGACATTGTCGGCACGGGCGTGAATGACTTCTACCCCTGCTTTGCGCAGGCCGTCATAGCCGTGAGCAATGCTGTCCCAGGTGCGCAGGCCCGCCAGATACAGGTTGGAAAACGGGCAGGTGTAGAAGGTCTGTGCGGGCTCGATCAGCGTCACGCGCACCTGGGGCGCACGGGCTTTGAGGTAGCGCGCAGCCGTGGCACCGCCAAAGCCGCCACCGACGACGACGACATGGGCAGAGCCCGCTTGGGCGCGCACGATGGAGGGCAGGGCCAACGTGGCAGCACCGGCAACAGCGCTACCTAAAACAGTACGGCGATTGAAAGACATTAGTTGGCCTCCTTGCTGAACCACTGGGCGAGGGCTTGAATCTGGGCATCGTCATAGCCTTTCATCAGGCGCGTCATGACGGTGGCATCGGTGGCTGTGCCGGCTTTGAAGGCTTGCAGGCGTTGCAGCAGGTGTCGCTCATGCACACCACGCAGGCTGGGAATGCCACCGGTGCTGCGGCCGTCTGGCCCGTGGCAATTGGCACAGGTGCCCGCAATCAGGGAGATATCTTGTACCGAGGGGCCTGCAGTCGATGCAGCAGCAGTTGCAGTTGCGGTGGTCTGGGCCAGGGCCGCAGGGGCCAGCAAAGCTGCGGCCAGCCACAAGGCGGGGCGCAGGGTGTGTACGGGTGACAGAGGCATGCGGTCTCCTATCGATCGCGTGCCGGTCTTGCGGCGGTGCCGCGCTCCGGCGTGTCAACGTGGGGCGCTGTGTTCTGGCGGCAGTCACGTGCCAGCGCAGCGGTCAGAGGGACGAATTCTAGGGAGGCAGTTGCAACCACTGGTTAGAAGCATCTGCACCCTGCATATAAGCGCCGTCTATCTGCGCGCGAGGGGTGCAAAGCGGTGCTTCTTTATCAATGGCGATTGCAGTGCACGGGTAAAAACAATAGCTGTAAGCGATTGATGTGAAAGGGCCAGGCCATAAAAAAGCTTGCAAGCGGCGGTGCGCTGGCAAGCTGATCGAGGTCGCGTCAGGCGAGGTGAGGCATCGTTGACTTCGAGGTCATTCCGATGAAGGGTTGGCGCCTTCTGCCTCTTGTTCATCCTCCAGCAAAGCGTCGGCGGCTTTGCCCACCCCTTTACCGACGATTTTGACCGTGCCGACGGCCGCATCGACCGCCAAACCGGCCACAGATACGGTCGTACTGACCACCGTGTAGGTGATGCAGCCGGTGAGCAGCCAGCATGCAACAGCCCCTGCAACCAGCAGGCGCAAGGGGTGGTGCCAAGCGAACATGTGAAGGATCAGCCGATGCGCATGCCGGGTGTGGCGCCGGGGAAGGGCTCCAGCACATAGATGCCGGGGTGGGCCTTCTCATCGGCATGGCTGGCGGCCAGCACCATGCCTTCGCTGATGCCGAACTTCATCTTGCGCGGTGCCAGGTTGGCCACCAGCACCGTGAGCTTGCCCTGCAACTGTTCGGGCTGGTACATGCTGGCGATGCCGCTGAACACATTGCGCATCTTGCCTTCACCAGCGTCCAGCGTCAGCTGCAGCAGCTTGGTGGAGCCTTCAACGGCCTTGCATTCGACGATTTTGGCAATGCGCAGGTCGATCTTGGCAAAGTCGTCGATGGTGATGGTGGGCGCAATCTCTTCGCCACCGGGCTTCACGGCCTCTACTACGGGCGCGGCGGGCGGCTCGAACAGGGCGTCCAACTGCTCCACCACCACACGCTGCATCAGGTGTTGGTATTGATTAATACTGTGGCCTGTAGGCAAGGTGGCAGAGGCATCCACAAACATAAGTGGCTCAATATTGAGGAAGCTTTCAACTTCGCTTGCAACTTTGGGCAGGATAGGTTTCAAGACCAGCGTTACCAAACGGAAAGCTTGGATCACTACGCTAGAAACTGTATGCAATAGTTCACGTTGTGCTTCATCTTTAGCCAGTACCCAAGGTTTTTGGAAATCAACATAAGCGTTAATTTTGTCCGCAGCCATCATGGCAAAACGAGCAACAGCGGCGGTATTGCGTTCTTCGTATGCCTTGATAGATTGGGTGACAGCGAAGGCAATATCTGCAGCTAAATTGCGTTGTAGACGCTGGTCGTCCGTGGTGTGTACGTCAATTTCCCACTCACTATTCAGATTATTAGCTAGATGAGCTTTCAGTGTGGTTGTGAATGCTGGTGTGTCTGTGAGCTTGCCGTCAAAGAATTTATGTAGAAAGCCCGCAGCGCGCGAGGCAATGTTCACGTACTTGCCGATCAGGTCGGAGTTCACGCGCAGCATGAAGTCTTCGGGGTTGAAGTCTATGTCTTCGTTCTTGCCGTTGAGCTTGGCGCCCAGGTAGTAGCGCAGCCACTCGGGGTTCATCTTGAGAGCCAGGTACTTCAGCGGGTCCAGACCCGTGCCGCGGCTCTTGCTCATCTTCTCGCCGTTGTTCACGGTCATGAAACCGTGCACACAGATCTTGGTGGGCGTCTTGCGGCCACTGAACTTCAGCATCGCAGGCCAGAACAGCGTGTGGAAGGTGATGATGTCTTTGCCGATGAAGTGGTACTGCTCCAAGTCTGGGTCGGCCATGTAGGCGTCGTAATCTTCGCCGCGGCGGTTGAGCAGTTCCTTGAGCGAAGCCAGATAGCCCACGGGAGCATCCAGCCAGACGTAGAAGTACTTGCCCGGTGCATCGGGAATCTCGATGCCGAAGTAGGGCGCGTCGCGGCTGATGTCCCAGTCGTCCAGGCCTTCGCTGGTCGAGCCATCGGGGTTGGTGCGCACGCCAAACCATTCCTTGATCTTGGCGGCCACTTCGGGTTGAACGTGTTTGCCGTTTTGCGTCCACTCGGTCAAAAACTCCACAGCACGTGGGTCCGACAGCTTGAAGAAAAAGTGCTCCGAGCTTTTCAGCACCGGGGTGGCACCGGACAACGCGGAAAATGGATTGATCAGGTCGGTGGGGGCGTAGACCGAGCTGCAGACCTCGCAGTTGTCGCCGTACTGGTCCTTGGCGTGGCAGCGTGGGCACTCGCCCTTGATGAAGCGGTCGGGCAGGAACATGTTCTTCTCGGGGTCGAAGAACTGCTCGATGGTGCGGGTTTCGATGAAACCAGCGGCCTTCAAGTCCAGATAGATTTGCTGGGACAGCGCGTGGTTCTCGGGGCTGTCGGTGTTGCTCCAGTTGTCAAAAGCAATGTGAAAGCCGTCGAGATAGGGCTTGCGTCCGGCGGCGATGTCGGCCACGAACTGCTGGGGCGTCTTGCCAGCCTTCTCGGCGGCAATCATGATGGGCGCGCCGTGGGCGTCGTCCGCGCCCACGAAGTTGACCGCGTTGCCCTGCATTCGCTGCGCACGCACCCAGGTGTCGGCCTGGATGTATTCCATGATGTGGCCGATGTGGAAGTTGCCGTTGGCATACGGCAGGGCGGTGGTAACGAATAGTTTGCGTTGGGACATAGGTCTTCTCGTAGGCTGGCAAAAGCAACCCACAATTTTAAGGCGCTGGCCGCGCAGCGCAGCAAATGCGGGCGTGTACCCGTGCTGGCTGCTTTTTTGCTTGCTTTTTATGAGCTGTCAGCGCTTGTCTGATAAGGGGTTGTTGGCTTTTTTGGCATACATGCGCTGGTCGGCGTGCTGGAGCAGGCTGTGTACGTCATGTGCGTCGTGCGGGAACAGGGCAATGCCAATGCTGGCGCCCAGTTGCACGGTTTCGCCCGCAGGAATGCCTTGCAGCGTGGTGAGCGGGGCGCTGATGACGTCCTCCATCTTGGCGCTGATGGCTTGCGCCGTTTCACGGTGACCAATGCCACGTAGCACCATCACGAATTCATCGCCGCCCAGGCGGGCCACGTGGTCATCGGTGCGGATTTGGTGGCGCAGGCGCTGTGCCACTTCTGCCAGCGCCAGATCACCGTTGTCGTGGCCCCAGCGGTCATTGAGCTGCTTGAACAGGTTCAGATCAATGAACAGCACGGCAAACGGTTGGGGCGCACCGTGTGCAGGCTTGCTGACCATGTTGTTGAGCACATGCTGCAAGGCGCTGCGGTTGGAGATGCCCGTGACGCGGTCGGTAAACAGCTCATGGCGCATATGGCTGAAGTTGCGCGCCAGCTCACCCACTTCGTCTTGGCGCGTGGTTTCAAAGGAGCTGCTGATTTCGCCCCGGCCTACACGTTGGACGGCGTTCGAGAGGCTGCGCACGTCATCGGCCACACGGCCAAACAGGCGCATGCCGACCAGCAAGGCCAGCAACAGGCTCAGCGCACCGGCCACCATCACCAGCTCTACAAGGCGCGAGACATCGGCCAAGATGGTGGTGCGGGGCACGGCGACCGCTGCAATCCAGTCCAGGCCTGCGTGGTCGGTCACGCGCACAAAGGCCACGTGCAGTGGCTCACCATCTTGGTCTTGGAGCTGCAGGTTGTGGACTTCGGACACCGACTCTGTGTCGGGGCCGCTGCGGGCAATTGCTGCGTTGAAATGGCTGCGCACTTGCAAATAAATGCTGTGCACCAAGGGGTTACCGCTGGTGGTGGCGGTCAAACGTTCGATGCGGCCGTCATCGGCAAAGCGCACGTTGTCCATGCCCGAGACGGCGACCAGCTCCCCATCGGGCTCCACCACAAAAGCCAGTCCGTGGATGCTGCGGCCCAGATCGTTGACCACATCGTTCAAGGCGCGCAGTGAGACATCGGTGGCCACCACGCCTTCGAATTGCCCTTGGGCATTGAGCACGCGCCGGGCACGGGTGAGCACCAGGTCTTTGATGCCGAAATCGATGTACACCGAAGTCCACATATGCTGGTCTACACGGGATGCCAGCTGAAACCACGGGCGTTGGCGTGGGTCGAACATGGCTGCCTCGGTGCGCAGGTAGTGCGCTGGCCCGTCAATACGGTCCAGACGGTAGTAGCGGCGGTGCTGGTTGGCATCGGTGCGTACACGCAGCTCGGCCGTGCCGTCGGGGCGCCGCTTGAGGCCAACGCCTTGCCCCGCAATATTGCCGTAGTAGACATAGTCATTCGTGCGGGGGGCCAGTGTGGTGGCGGCCCACAGGCGGCTGCGCAACGCTTTCCAGTCATGGCGGATATCTGCGCCTGCGGCCATGCCGGTGGGAAATGCGGCTTCCAACACGGCTGCGGAGCCGCTGACATGGTGCTCAATGCTCTGGTGCATGCGCGATGCCATCTCCTTGAGCAACTGGTCAGACAAGCCCGTCACCGTGCGGGCGCCCGCCCAATAGGTCAAGCTGCCAATCGCACAGGTCAGCAGAAAAATCAAGGTGGCGTAAGGCAGCAGCAGGCGCAGCTTGAGAGAACGTAATTGCATACAGATAGACATGGGCTGGCGCGTGAAAGGGGAGGGCTTGACGCATTGACAAAGCAGCTCCTACATCGTGAGTGGGCACTATTTTAGGTAACACATTGAAACAATGTTTGTAAAAGGCGAGCAGCTTGCGCCCATTAAAAAAGGGTTTGCACATGAATCAATGTGCAAACCCTTTGTGATAAAGCGCTGTGCGCTATCGTTTTATTTTTCGTTGGTTACGGCTGCTGCATCATGGGCTTTTGCAGCAAGGTGGCGAGGGTCAACTGGCTCAGCACCGCAATGTGCTGGGCATCGGCAAAGCGCTGGGCGCTGTCTTGCAGGGGGGCGATGCAGACATAGGCGCATTCCTGGGCTTGCTGGGCTTGCATGGCTTGGTGCAGCGCGCGCAGGGGCTCTACGCCGTGGGCAGCGGCTTTCCAGCGCTTGGCAGACACCAAGGTGGTCTTGCCGTTGCGCTGCAGGGCAAAATCGGCCGCGGGATCTTGGCTGCGCTGCACGGTATAGCCCTCAATCTGCCATGCACGCTCGAGTTGCTGGGAAAACTCGCCCCAGCTTTGTTGTGCGGCAGTTTCCAAAATCACTTGCTGCTGCGCAGGGGTGGGTTGGTCGTACTGGCGCACAAAGGCCACAAAGCCGACCGCCCAAAACGGCAGAGAGCCCAAGATGGCAATCATTTTGTAAGGCTGCGGCACCAGCGCGGCTGCCAGCAGGGCCCAGGCTGCACCCACCAAAAAGCTGATCCACCAGCGCGAGCGCAGCAGGATGGCAAACAGGGAGTTTTCGGCCATTTTGAATTTCACGGCAGGAGATCTTTCAAAGGGAGAACAAGGTGCCCATGCACCCAAGGGACAAGAACCCGCTGACCATATGGGTTGCAAGGCTCCGATAGACTCAGACGCTGCTGATTTTCTCAGACCCCACCAACCATAAGTACAAAACTGCATGTCTCTAACTGAACAAAGCCTTTTGGCGGCACTGGCCAGCGTGATTGATCCCCACACTGCTACCGATTTTGTGAGCACCCGTGCGGTGCGCAACGTGCAAATTAGCGGTGGCGACGTGGCGTTTGATGTGGAACTGGGTTACCCCGCGAAAAGCATCATCCCTGAGTTGCGCAAGCAACTGATTGCTGCAGCCAAGAACGTGGCAGGCGTGGAAAACGTATCGGCCAATGTCTACACCAAGGTGCAGGCGCATGCGGTGCAGCGCGGCGTGCAACTGCTGCCCGGCGTGAAGAACATCATTGCCGTGGCATCGGGCAAGGGCGGTGTGGGCAAGTCCACCACCGCGGCCAACCTGGCGCTGGCACTGGCCGCCGAAGGCGCGCGTGTGGGGGTGCTGGACGCTGACATCTACGGCCCCAGCGTGCCCATGATGTTTGGTGTGAGCGGCAAGCCCGAGAGCAGCGATGGCAAGACCATGGAGCCGCTGGAAAATTACGGCGTGCAGCTGATGTCCATTGGCCTGCTGCTGAACAACCCCAACGAAGCCATGATCTGGCGCGGCCCCATGGCCACGCAGGCGCTGGAGCAAATGCTGCGCTCCACCAACTGGAAAGACCTGGATTACTTGGTCATCGACCTGCCCCCTGGCACGGGCGACATTCAGCTGACGCTGAGCCAGAAGGTGCCTATGACGGGCTCCGTCATCGTGACCACGCCCCAAGACATCGCTTTGCTGGATGCACGCAAGGGCATCAAGATGTTTGAAAAGGTGGGCGTGCCCATCTTGGGCTTGGTCGAGAACATGGCCATGCACGTGTGCACCAATTGCGGCCATGTCGAACACATTTTTGGCCAGGATGGCGGCAAAAAGCTGGCTGCGGAGTGGAATATGGACTTCCTGGGCTCGCTGCCCCTGTCCATGCAAATCCGCGAGCAGGCCGACAGCGGCAAGCCCACCGTGGCTGCTGCACCCGACAGCGAAGCTGCACAGATCTACAAAAAGCTGGCCCGCGATGTGGCCGTGAAGATTGCGCAAAAGGCCAAGGACTTCTCGGCCAAGTTCCCCACCATCACCATCAGTCAGAACACCTGATTGCGGGGGCTGTGGGCTTGCGCACCAGGAAGCCCTGCTGAAATCTTAGGCAAAGCGCCCCAGTTCCGCTGGGGCGCTTTTTTGCGGCATGCTGTGCGCCTTCTGTATTGCGCAGTGCCCCAGGCATTGCCGTTGATCGTGCAAGAACAAGAGCCAACCCATCGCCGCATGGCCGCCCGCCTACTGTCTAAACAAGCCTTGCTACAGCGCTGGCAAGCGCTGCAGCAGCATGTGGCTGCGCGGCGCAACGTGCTGTGCACTGCGGTGCAGCATGCTCCCCGTATACAAGCTTTAGGCGGGCGCCTAGGGCCCGCATGGCGGCGTTTCGCTGCATGGCGCTGGCAATGGCTGGTGGCGCTGCCAGCCGCTGGGGGGCTGTATGTGCTGCTGCTGATACCGTTCACGCCCAGCATCAGCGACATCCGCAAAGCCAAGCTGGAGCAGCCCGCTCAGGTGCTGACGGCGGATGGCAAAGAACTGGCGGTGTTCAAGCGCAGCAACCGCCAGTGGGTCACGCTGGATCAGGTGGCGCCAGCGGTGGTCCAAGCCTTGATTGCTACCGAAGACCATCGCTTTTATGCGCACCACGGTATGGACTGGCGCCGCACCCTGTCCTCGGCTTTTTATAGCTTGCAAGGGGATTTGCAGGGGGGCTCCACGCTCACCCAGCAATTGGCGCGCAACCTCTACCCCGAAGAAATTGGCCGCGCAGCCAGTTTGAACCGCAAGCTCAAAGAGGCCATCACAGCTTTCAAGATTGAGGCGCTCTACAGCAAAGACGAAATTCTGGAGACCTACCTCAACACCGTGCCCTTCCTCTACAACGCCTGGGGCATTGAGATGGCTGCGCGCACCTACTTTGACAAGCCGGCAGCCAAGCTCAGTGTGATTGAGTCGGCCACCTTGGTGGGCATGCTCAAGGGCACCAGCTACTACAACCCGGTGCGCAACCCCGAGCGCGCCGTGGCGCGGCGCAATACGGTGCTGTCGCAGATGGTCAAACGCGAGGTGCTGGCTGCCGATGAGTTCGAGCGGCTGAAAAAACGCCCGCTGCGGCTGAATTTTGAGCGCCAGGAAGTGCCCACGGGCATGGCGCCGCACTTTGCGCAGCAGGTGCGCAAATGGCTGATCGATTGGGCCGACAGTGAGGGCTACAACATCTATACCGATGGGCTGGTGGTACACACCACGCTCGATGCACGCCTGCAGGCACAGGCCAATCAGGCCGTGCGCAACCACACGCGAACCTTGCAAGCCATTGCGACTACCAACTGGAACAAGCGCGATGGCTGGCGCACGGACAACCCTTTGGTGCAGAGCTTGGTGCGTGAGAGTGCCGCCTACGCAGCCTTGCGCGAAAAAGGGCAAAGTGAGCAAGCCGCGCTGCAGGCGCTGCTGCAAGACAACGCCTTGATGCAGCAACTGCGCCAGAACAAAACACGCATTGAAGCAGGCTTTGTGGCCATGGAGCCAGAGACCGCCGCCATCCGTGCCTGGGTGGGCAGCCGCGACTTTGCCACCGATGCGTTCGACCACGTTCAGCAAGCGCGCCGTCAGCCGGGCTCGACCTTCAAGCCGTTTGTCTATGGCGCAGCCCTGGAGGCAGGCATCTCTGCCGATGACCAGCGTGTGGACGCGGCTGTAGAAATCACCTTGCCCGGCGGTGAGGTATGGCGGCCCAGCGATGCAGGTGCGCCCAGCGGCCAGGCCATGCGCCTGCGCGACGCGCTCGCGTATTCCAAGAACACCATCACGGCGCAGCTGGTGCAAGAAGTGGGGCCCGCCAAGGTCGCACGCCTGGCGCGCAATCTGGGGGTGCGCGAGAGTGCGCTGCAAGCCGTGCCCGCTTTGGCATTGGGGGCCAGCCCTGTCACCTTGCTGGAAATGGCCAATGCCTACGGCAGTTTGGTGCGGGGTGGCGCTTACCGCGCGCCCTGGATGGTCACGCGCATTGAAGATCGCACAGGCAAGGTGCTGGCTGAATTTGCCCCGCATCCTACTGAGCCGGCGATGGATGAGGCAGACAGCTACGCACTCATCGACATGATGCGCGGCGTGGTGGACAAAGGCACGGGCCGCGATATTCGCCGCCGCTGGGGTATTCAAGATGACGTGGCGGGCAAAACCGGTACCACGCAAAAAAATGCAGATGGCTGGTTTATCTTGATGCACCCGCATCTGGTGGCGGGCGCTTGGGTGGGCTTTAACGATGCCCGCATCACCTTGCGCAGCGATTATTGGGGGCAGGGCGCGCGCAGTGCCTTGCCGATTGTGGGTGACTTTACGCACAAGGCACTACAGCGCAAAGACCTGCAGCGCCATGCCCGCTTTGAAGCCCCCGATGACAGTGCGTGGTGGCACCGCTGGGGCAGCAGCCTGAACCAGCAGTGGCAAGCGTGGTGGCTGACCCAGCCGCAGCCGGCTGCCCCTCAGTCACCGCAGCCTGCACGCCCGACCGTGCAGCCCATCCCTGCACCCCAGCCCGCAGCGCCCGCATCGCTACCAGAGGCTATTGAGGAGTCCATTCCCTCCTTGCCTGCGCCCGCAGCACCGCCGCTCCCGGTGCCCAACGATGCGCTGGATGTCTGGATGGAGCAGTGGTCAGAGCCGGATGCAGCCACTGCGCCGCTGCCGGATCACACCTTGTATCCACCGGCTGTATTGGGCAGCCCCCGGCAAACGCCGTAGAGCCGACAGTCTGGTGACTCGCTACAGGCTGCTATTAAGCATAAAAAATGCCGCTAGCCCTTTGTGGACTAGCGGTAGTAGCTATAGAAAGCTGAGTTTGGATGAGGCTTAGTTCACAACCAAGCACGCCATAGAGACGATGGCCGCAATGATGTCCACCAGTTCGGGGCAGATGAAGTTGGACACCAGATACTGCGGAATCGCGAAGGACACGCCAGCCACCAAAATTGCAGGCCAAACTTCCATCATGCCCTTGCGACCGGCAAACGCCCAGATCAGCCAGAACGGCACCAGCACCGAGAAGAAGGGCAATTGGCGACCGATCATGGCCTTCACTTCCATCAGGTCGTAGCCGTGCACCTTGGCCAGCGTGATCACTGGTGTGGCCAGCGCGCCAGAGGCCACGGGGGCGGTGTTGGCGATCAGGGACAGGTCAGAGGCCGCTAGAAGCGAGAAGCCCAAGCCCAAGCCCAAG